>CAYFYG010000114.1:0-11579 GCA_964347225.1 uncultured Dehalococcoidia bacterium
GCATCGGTCCCGTCCCACGCGTCAATGAGCGAGGCTCCATCGGCGGGCGCCTCCGCTACGGCGATGCCGTCCACGTTTCGCTCCCGAAGGCGCCGCGCCACCACAAGCCCCACCGCGTCATCGCCGCGGAATTCGTTGCCGACCCCGATCACGAGGACGCGTGCCTCCTTCTTAACCACGCTCAAGCCTCCCCATCCCGCTCCACTTGGAGCTTCAGGAAGTGGGTGGCGCAGGAGATGCAGGGGTCGTAGTTGCGGATCGCCTGCTCGCACTGCCACGTGAGTTCCTCCTGCGGCAGGTCGATGTTCTGGGCGACGAAGTGGCGGAGGTCACTCTCGATGGTTCTCTGATTCTGAGAGGTGGGCGGGACGATCTTGGCGTCCAGGATGGAACCGTCCTCAGCGACGCGGTAGCGGTGGTAGAGGATGCCGCGGGGAGCCTCGGTGCAGCCGAAGCCCGTAGCCGCCCGCGGCTGAACCTCGACCGCAGCCTCCTCCGGCGGCTCGTACTCGTCTATGAGACGGAAGGCCTCGTCGCAGGCGTAGAGAAGTTCAACGCTGCGGACTATGATGCTCTGGAAGGGGTTGCGGCAGACGGGACCGAGACCTGCCTCCTTCGCCGCCTCCTGCGCCAGAGGTGTGAGTCGGTCGAAGTTCAGCGCGTACCGTGCCAGGGGACCGACAAGGTAGTTACCGCGGCCCTTGACCGAGGAGTGGAGCGCGTTGGAGTGCTCCAGGTGCACCTCCTCAAAGTTGTCGTCGAACTCAGCCACGGCGATGTCCAGCCCCCTGTTCGAGACGAGGCGGCCCTCGTTGAACGGGTACTCGTCGGGGTGGCGCAGGGAGACGAACTCGTAGTCCTGCTCGAACTCCGGGAACTCAAATCCGGCAACAAGACGAACGGTGCCTAGGGCGGCGTCACGAGCCCACTTGAGCTTTTCTGCCAGCGGCGCGAACTCAGCCTTGCTGGGGACCCGGTAGAAGCCGCCCACGCGCACGCTTATGGGGTGGACGGAGCGGCCGCCGATGAGGTCCATCACGTCGTTGCCGATCTTCTTTAGCTGGAGGGCACGCTCCACGATGTCCGGGTGGTCGGCGGCCATGTGGACTGCGCTCTCGTAGCCCAGGAAGTCGGGAGCGTGGAGCATGTAGATGTGGAGGGCGTGGCTCTGTATCCATTCGGCGCAATACAGGAGGCGGCGCAGCTGCCGGAGCTGCCCGCCAACCGTGATACCGAAGGCGCCCTCCATGGCGTGACAAGCGCTCATCTGGTAGGCGACTGGACAGATGCCGCAGATACGGGCTGTGATGTCCGGGGCCTCTCGGAAGTGGCGACCGCGGAGGAACGCCTCGAAAAAGCGTGGCGGCTCGTAGATCTGGAGTTCTACATCCTCGACGGAGCCATCCCTCATGCGGACGTAGAGGGCACCCTCGCCCTCCACCCGGGCCAGAGCACCCACCCTTATCGTTCTAGTCCTTCTCATGGGCCTCGCTCTCAGTCCTGAAGGCATCGGCGTAGGAATTGAAGTTGCGGAAAGCACGCACGAGATCGCGCTTTTCCGCACCGAGATCCCGCCAGCGGCCGCTCAGCGACGCGGTGTTCGGCGTCTCCTTGGGCCCGAAGCAACCGTAGCAGCCGCGCCCATACGTCGGACATATGGCGCCGCAGCCGGCATGCGTGACCGGGCCGAGGCACGGGGTGGCCTGGGCGACCATCACACACGAGGTGCCGTGGAGCTTGCACTCCACGCACACGCTGTGGGGCGGAGTGTTCGGCCGGCGGCCGTGGAGGACGGCGGTGACTACGTCCAGGAGCTGGCCCTTGCTGATCGGGCAGCCGCGTAGCTCGAGGTCGACGGCGACGTGCTGCTCAATGGGGGTCGAGTTGTCGAGGATATCGACGTGCTCCGGGGTGGCGTAGACGATCGACATGAACTCTCCGACATCCCTGAAGTTGCGCAGGGCCTGTATGCCACCGGCGGTGGCGCATGCCCCGATGGCCACCAGATACTTGGAGGCGCGTCGAACCTGCTGGATGCGCGCCGCGTCGTGCTCCGTCGTGATCGACCCTTCCACCAGGGAGAGATCGTACGGCCCCCTCACGGAGGCCCGGGAGGCCTCCAAGAAGTGGGCGACCTCCACCTCCTCTGTGATGGAGAGGAGCTCGTCCTCGCAGTTAAGGATCGTGAGCTGGCAGCCGTCGCAAGAGGCGAACTTCCAGACGGCGAGCTTGGGCTTGCGGGCGCGTCTCATCAGACCTCTCGTATCCTTAGGAGCGGGGCCACCTCGTCATATCGGAATACGGGTCCGTCCTTGCAGATGAACGCCGGACCGAACTGGCAGTGGCCGCAGAAGCCCACGGCGCACTTCATGTTGCGCTCCATGGAGATGTAGATGCTCTCAGGTGAGACGCCGCGGTCCTGCAGTTCAGCGATGGTGAAACGCATCATAACCTCGGGGCCGCAGACGAAGGCGATCGCCTCTGCAGGATCGAAGACCGCGCGTGGGATGAGGGTGGTGACGACCCCGACGTAGCCCCGCCAGCCCACGCTGGCGGCGTCCACCGTGATCTCGACTTCCATGTCGAAACGGCTGCGCCAGCGGCCGAGCTCCCGCCGGTACAGCAGATCGTGCGGAGTGCGGCCCCCGTACAGGAGGGCGATGCGACCGTACTGCTCACGCCCGGCCAGCAACTGCTCGACGGCCGGCCGCAGGGGGGCGAGGCCGATGCCTCCGGCGACGATCAGCACGTCTCTCCCGCTGGCATCGTCGATAGGCCAGCCCCGGCCGAATGGTCCCCGCACCCCCAGTACGTCGCCTCGCTTCGATCGACACAAGGCGATGCTGACCGGCCCCACGCCTCGCACTGTGTGCATGAGTCCGCCCACTGGCGGGAACTCACCACTTATCGATATGGGCACCTCGCCCACGCCAAAGGCGTACAGCATGTTGAATTGCCCCGGCGCGAACCGCTTGGCCGCCTCCTCCATGGGCTCCAGCCAGAGGGTGGAGACGTCGCCCGTCTCCCGGCGTACACGTTGCACCCGGTAACGCCTGGGAGCCATTGGCTCTGCCAAGGCGATGTCAGGACGTTCGAGCATGACCATAGAGATCAAGGAACTGCAGCATCATGGCTTGCAGCCGTTTCATCGCTAAGGGGGCCAAGCGCCCCATCAGCTCGTAGCCGAGGTCATGATCCTCGTCGCACTTGTCGCGGAGGCAGGCCCCGTCCAGGGCAACAGCGCGCGTTAGTTCCACGGCCCGCGCATCGGAGAACCGGCGGTAGGGCGAAAACAACCACGACCACCCCAGCACATCTCCCGCCGTGAGAGTGTCGATGGGCAGGGGTCCCCGCTCCGGCACGAATATCTCACGCTGCACTTTGCCATGGCGAATGATGTAGAAATGGTCGGCGGGATCGCCCTCGCGGAAGATGTACTCGCCGGCCTGGAAGGTCACGTTGGCACCGCAGCCTGCGATGAAGGAAAGGTAGCTGGGCTCTAAGCCTTTGAAGAAAGGGTGCTCCGCGAGAAGAGTCTCCAGCCCGCGTATCATATCTCCTCACCCCTTTCGTTAGCTCTCCCAGGCGTCGCTGTCAGCGTTGCCTCGCTAGCGCGCATCGCGCGTACCTCTTCCGTGATGTCGATGGCCGTGGGGCACCACGTGATGCACCGCCCGCAGCCGACACAGCCTGAGGTTCCGTATTGATCGATCCAGCTGGCGAGCTTGTGGCTCATCCACTGGCGGTAGCGGGATTTCGGAGAGGCACGGATGCTACCCCCATGGATGTAGGAGAAGTCCATGGTGAAACAGGAGTCCCATTTCCGCACTCGCTGCCCCTCCTCCCCTCTGAGGTCGGTCATGTCTTCCACTGTGGTACAGAAGCAGGTTGGGCACACCATCGTGCAGTTGCCGCAGGTGAGACAGCGGCCAGCGACGTCGTCCCACCGGGGATGCTCACGGTTACGATAGAGGAGGTTCTTGATGTCAGCGGTCTCCATCGTGCGCCCCATCTGGGTGGCCGTCCTCGCCAGAACGCTGTCAGCTTCTCGCTCCTCCTCGGCCGTCGCTTCTCGATGCTCAACCGCCGCTAGGACTTCAGCGCCCCGTTCGGTGCCCACCTCCAAGAGGAAGTAGTGCCGTTCGCCAGACAACACCTCGGTGAGAGCGAGGTCGAAGCCGAAGGTGGCCCTGGGACCGGTGCCCATGGAAACGCAAAAGCAGGTGCCGCCCGCCCGACCACAGTTGACGGCGACCGTGAAGACACGTTCCCGATGAGCCAGATACACGGTGTCGGTGTAAGGACCCTTGAGAAAGACCCTGTCTTGGATGCCGATCGCGTGCAGCTCACAGGAGCGCACGCCGATGAAGGCGTAGCGCGGCGACTCCTCCCGCTCGTTGATCACCTTGAACCCGTCGTCGCTCCTCTCGGCTCGCCATAGCGTCGTGACGGGTGGTAGGAGGAACTTTTTCCACGAGTGAGGCCCCACCGCGAAGCCGAAGTGAGCATCGTCGTCCCGTCTCTTCAGCCGGTACGTTCCGCCGTCCTGTTCGTCCGACCAACCGATGGGCAGATCCTGGACGGATTCCAGCCGGTCGTAGACGATGGCGCCCTCGCGAACTGTCGGGCCAGTGAGTTGATACCCGTGGGCGCCGAGCACACTGAGGAGTTCCTCAAGGTTCGCGAGGTTCAGCACCTGCTTGGGCTCGCGTGTCAAAGCCACATTCAGTCCCGACATCGCGCCTCCCGCGCCGCACCTCTGCGATACTGCGCGCTCGCTGTAATAGCGTAGCTGCTCATGATGTCTTCAGCAACGTGGCCCGACTTGCAGGACGTTCCCGCCTCGGTCTCGTCGGTTTGGGCCGCAGGCTTCAGGCAGGGCAGAGCGTAATCCCGTATCCGGACGTAGCGCCTTTGCTGACCCTGCCTGGTTACGAGCTCTGGACGCCCGCAGTAGATGCAGATCCTTTGAAGGCCTGCTTGAGGAACGGACGGCGTGAGGTCGCCACAGCACCATGAGCAGCTGCCCAGCCAGAGAAGTGGTCTTGTTCCTGTCAGCGATTGCGCGGAGGACCCCATCAGGCTTCTTGCCTGTACAGTGTGGCAGCGCCGGCCCCGGTTCTCGGCAAAAGTCAGCACCCGACGGCCATGCCCTCCCTGCCAATCGACGCTGGCCACCACCGCACGGTCCATCACCTGTCGTCCTCCCGTCCATGAGCCCAGCGCGTCTCCACCGTCACCAGCTCCCGCAGGATGTCAGCCAGAGCGAAGTACAGATCGCTCTCGGCAGAGTCCTGCACCCGCCCGCAGAAATCGGGCACCCACTGGGCTAGGTGCTCCTCCATGAACCGGAGCTGGGCACGGCGAAGCGTCTCCGCCGAATCCACCTCGCCCTTCTCCCACGCCTGTCGCTCCCGGGACGAGAGAGAGTACATGCACTCCAACTCGATGGCAATGTGGTCAGGCAGGACCTGCAGTGGCGACCGGGGCTGCACCCCGTGCCGCCGGTAGAACTCCTGGACGGCCAACGTGGCGGGTCCTCTCACCGTCGCCGCTCCTTCACCATCCCCTTCCAGGTAGGCCGATTCGCGTGGCGGGGCCTTCAAGGAACTTGCGTCTCCGACGAACACGCGAGCGTGCTCCACCTTGAGATCGCGCAGCACGTCCTGGACATTCCGAACCTCTTGCCCTGTCACGAATTCCCTTATCATCTCCAGGGCGGCGGCAAATCGCTCCCTGTCCGAGCCCAGCCACCCCGTGGCCTCCGAAAGGTCAGCAGTCACGGTACCTTGTAGCAGCGCTTCCACCCATTGCTGCGTTGGCTCATTGAAAGCCATGGCCAGCTCCCGCCAGCCCAGGCTGCACGCCCTGGCGATTCCCACATTCGCTGCCTGCGCCTCCTCGGCAGGCGACCGGCTCATAATCCTTCCTTCGTCAGGACTGCTCTTCGCCCAGCCGCAGTCGCTGCTACGCTGGTTGGAGCGCGACAGCGTCCTCGATGAGGCTGTCTGACACTGGTTGGCGGCCCTCTCCTCCGGGCTCATGTCATCCTCTCCCTCCCAGTGGCGTGGGGGGCCGCGACCAATTGAGAATGGCGGATCTGCTCTCGGGGCTTGCGAAGAATCGCTGTGCAGCGGCCAGGGCTCGCAGCGACCCTTCCTGCGATTCGTTGAGGATCGTCCCACACTGGAGACAGCTGATGAACTCGCCGAAGTGGTCCAATTCGAGATGCAAATCACCGCCACACCGGGGGCACGCGCCTAGCCACATCATCTAACGCCTCCTTGTGCATCCGGGCCGCCGACATCGGGACTCACCGTCCTGGGACCTCCACCGTCGACCTTTCATCCCATCGCTGCCGGACTACGCATCTACGGCAACCCTAGAGTCTGTCTATGTAGTGGGCGCAAAAACGGGAAGCAGCGACGTGAAAGCGCCGTCAAAACCGGCAGGCGGTCACGACGAGCCGGCCGCTGCAATGAGTTGCGGTGTCCCTATCTCAGGCAGCGCGTGAGTGAGGACTCCAGAGGCTTGACGGCCTGTGCTCGGCCACTCAGCGGTTGCGAGGGGACGGATTGCCGCGGCGCGACAGTCCACTGTTGCGGCTCCCCGGCCAGAATGATGTCGGGCCGCTTCGCCGCGGCCACGAGCGTCTACGTCTTGCTCACGGCCTGCCGCTGGCCAAACGTCGCTGGGCGTCTCTCAAGCTGACGTTAGTCGATCGACCCCTGATTCTGAGCCCGCTCCCGCTGAATGAGCTCGCGCCGCAGGATCTCCCCCGTGGCTGTCTTCGGTATCTCCCACACGAACTCCACCTCTCTGATCCGCTTATGGGGTGCCACCCGATCCTCCACGAACTGTGTGATGTCGCTCTTGGCGGCCCGCTGGCCAGGCCGGGCGACCACGAACGCCTTGGGGACCTCTCCAGCGCTCGGGTCGCTCTTGGGGATAACGGCGGCGTCCATAACGCAGGGATGCTGGCGAAGGACAGCCTCCAGTTCGGCCGGGGCGACCTGATAGCCCTTATAGTTTATGGCGTCCTTCTTGCGGTCCAACACATAGACATAGCCGTCCTCGTCAAACTGGCAGATATCACCCGTTCGCAGCCAACCATCCTCGGTCAGGGCCGCGGCGGTGGCCTCAGGCTGGTTCCAGTAACCCTGCATGACCTGAGGCCCCTGGATGAGCAGCTCGCCCGGCTCGCCGGCGGACAACTCCCTACCTGATTCCGTGCCCACAACCTTCTCGTTGGTGTCACTGACGGGCGGCCCCACGGAGTCGAGCTTCGGTCTGTTCAGGGGATTCACGTTCGTCGTGGGGCTGGTTTCGGTGAGCCCGTAGCCCTGGATGACCGGGCAGGAGAACAGGCGCTCGGCCGCTTCGGCTGTGCGCGGCAACAGGCGGGCAGCGCCGGAGATGATGAAGCGCAGGGAGGAAGTATCGTACTTCTGGCCCTGCTCCGCCAGGTCGATAAGGCTGCGCAGAGCGGGCGGCACGACGAACAGGTCGGTGACGCTGTACTTGTGAATCAAGTACAGCACCAGGTGGGGGTCGAAGCTGGGGATGACGACCTGAGCCGAGGCGTTGGCCAGGCCCACATTCATTACCGGAATGAGCCCGAATATCTGGTAGAAGGGGAGGAAGTCCAGGCTGACCGCGCCCGGCTGGGCCAGGCCGACGGCGAGGTTCTGACCGACATTGCTGCAGACGTTGTGGTGAGTGAGCATGACGCCCTTGGGCAGCCCAGTGGTGCCGCTCGAGTAGGGAAGAAAAGCCAGGTCCTTTTCCGGGTCGATGGTCATGGGTTCGGCGCCGCCACCTACCGCCGCTGTCTTGTCCCAAATATCAGTGGTGGGGAAAGTGGCCCGAAGCGCCGGCAATTCGTCTCTCACCATGCTCACAAGAGGGCAATTCCCTGGCATGCAGAACACGGCGACCGCGTCGCAATCGCTCAGCTGGTGTACCAGCTCCCGCTCCCTGAATCGCGGGTTCACGGTCGTCACCACTCCCCCGGCCAGCAGGATGCTGTGCACTGCCACCACGTACTCCGGGCAGTTGTCCGCGTAGATGGCCACCACCTCTCCCTTGCGTACGCCGGCCTCCTCCTGCAGCACTCGGGCCATGCGGCGGGCGGCGTCCCAGATCTCCCCGAAGCTGTAGAACCGTTCGTCCGGGCCGATGAGAGCCGTCTTGTCTGGCTGTTGCTCTGCGCCCTCTCGCAGACAGTCGGAGAGATGCCGCTTGGGGTATGGCGCCTGACTGGGCCACGGGCTACTGATCGTCATCTCATACCTCCCTAGGCCTGAATTCCCGCTCCCTGCGGGGGCAGCTAGATCTCCTCCCGGAGAGCCTCGTAGGCAGCCCTCACTTCGTCCACAGAGGCCCCGTCCTCCAGAGTTGTGACATCGCCGATGACCGCGTCCGTGGCCACCGCCTTGAGCAGTCGCCGCATGATCTTACCGCTCCGGGTCTTGGGCAGCTTCTTGACGAAGAACACGCTCTCCGGAGTGGCGATCGGCCCGACGATCTTCCGGATGTGGGCATTGAGTTCCTTCTCCAGCTCGGGAGATGGATCGTGCCCCTCACGGAGAATGGCGAAGATGACAATGGCCTCGCCCTTTACGGGATCGGGCTTGCTCACGGCCGCCGCCTCCGCCACAGGGGCGAAGGCAACGGCGGCGTTCTCTAGCTCCAGCGTTCCCAGACGGTGTCCGGCCACCTTGATCACCTCGTCGGCCCGCCCGAGGAGCCAGAAATAGCCTTCCTCGTCCCGGACGGAGTAGTCGCCGGTAAGGTAGTTCCCGGGAAAGCGACTCCAGTATACCTCCTTGTACCTCTCGGGGTCGTTGTATAGGGTCATCAGCATCCCGGGCCACGGCTTTCTGATGACCAGCAGCCCTCGCTCGCCGGGTGTCGTCGGCTCGCCCTTCTCGTTCACCACCTGGGGGTCGATACCAGGCAGCGGCAAACTGGCGGAGCCGGGCTTCAGCGGCGGGAGTTCGATGGCCGGGGCCTGGGAGATCGAGATGCCACCGGTCTCCGTCTGCCACCAGGTGTCCACGATGGGGCAACGCTCGCCGCCGATGTGCTTGAAGTACCACAGCCACGCCTCGGGGTTGATGGGCTCTCCCACCGTCCCCAGCAGGTCCAGGCTGCTCAGGTCGTATTTCGCCGGCCACCCCTCGCCGGCCTGCATGAACATGCGAATGGCCGTGGGCGACGTGTACAGGATGCTGACCCGATAGGTCTGGATGATATCCCACCACCGTCCCAGATCCGGATAGTTGGGCGCCCCCTCGTACATGACGCTGGTGGCGCCGAAAGCCAGGGGCGCATACACGATGTAGCTGTGGCCAGTCACCCACCCGATGTCCGCCGTGCACCAATATACTGTGTCTTCCCTGGCGTCGAAGACCCACCCAAACGTGGAGTGGGTGTACACCATGTAGCCTCCCGTGCTGTGGACGACGCCCTTGGGCTTGCCGGTGGTGCCCGACGTGTAGAGGACGTACAGAGGATGGCTGGACTCCACCGGTTCCGGGTCCACCTTGTTCGACGCATCCGTAAGCAGGTGATGGTACCAGAAGTCCCTGCCCGGCTTCATCTCCACCTCGAGGCCAAGCCGGTTGATTACGACCGCTTTCTCGATGGTCGGCGAAAGCTCCATCGCCTCGTCCGCTGTCCGCTTCAGGGGCACGGGGGAGCCTCGGCGATACCCGCCGTTGGCGGTCACCAGAACCTTGGCCTGCACGTCGTCGATCCGGTCGGCGAGGGCCTCCCCGCTAAAGCCAGAGAAGACGACAGTGAACGTGGCACCGATGCGGCTGCAGGCCAACATAAAGATGGGCAGCTCCGGGATCATCGGCAGATAGAGCGCTACCTTGTCCCCCTTGACCACGCCCAGATTCTTCAGCACCGACGCACAGCGGTTGACCTCTCGATAGAGTGTGGCATAGCTCAGGACGCGCGTGTCGCCGGGTTCGCCCTCCCAGTAGAGGGCGACCTTGTTCTTCCTCCCGTTCTCGATGTGGCGGTCCACACACAGATAGCAGGCGTTCAGCATCCCGCCCTCGAACCACTTGGCGAAGGGCGGCGACCAGTCCAGCACCTTGTCCCACGTCTTGTACCAATCCAGCTTTCGGGCCTCTTCCGCCCAGAAGCCTTCAGGGTCCTGCAGGGACCTGTCATACATCTCCATGTACCGCCTGACCGGCCAGTACTTCTGCTTGTCAAGGTTACCGTCAGGCATCACACCTACCTCCGTTCTATCCCATGGATGCGGAACGCCGACCTGGCCTCAACGATCGTTGCCGCTCTCGTTCAGCCCGGGCATGGGGAAATACCGAATATCGGGTTCAAAACGCCTGCCGATGCGGATGATTTCTGCTGTGCCGTCGTCGGGGCTCCTCACCAACGCATTCTCCGAGGTTTCTTTGGGCGTGGCAACGCCTCAACTGCCACCTTTTCCGAACCTGCTCTGCACGGCTGACTGTACATCACTCGCGCCCGTTTCCGCGACTAGGAACTCCCGAAGTATGTCGGCAAGAGCCCAGTAGACGTTGCTCCGGGTAGCGTTCTGGACCCGCTCACAAAAATCCGGTAGCCAGCGAACCAGGTGCTCCTTAAGGAATTCCAGCTGGGCCCGGCGAAACTCCTTCGCCGTCTCGGCCTGTCCCTTCTCCCACGCCTCTCCCTCCTGGCGCGAGAGGAAGTACATGAACACCAGCTCAGTGGCAACGTGGTCGGGGAGGTCCCTGTGGCAAGGGTACAGGCTCAGACCGTGTCGCCGGTAGGCCGCCTCCACGGATGCTGCCCAGAGATTCTGCACGGTGGACGTGTCGGAGGATGGGTCCCGGTACGCCGATTCACATGGCGGCGCCGGCAAACTCCCTGGTCCCATGAACAGACGGGCGTACTCGTCCTTGAGATCGCGCAGAACCTCGTGGGGGTCACGCTCCTGCTGTTGTATCCCAAACTGCCTCATCACCTCCAGGCCGCGGGCAAACCGCTCCTTGTCTGGACCGAGGCCTCTCTGGACCTCCAAAAGGGCGGCAGTGACGAGGCCGCCTAGCAGGGCCTCCACCCATTGCTCCGTCATCTCATCGTAAGCCAGGGCCAGCGCTCGCCAGCCCAGGCTGCGCGCCCTGGCCATCCCTGCATTCGCTTCCTCAGTTCCCTTGGCAAGCTCCACGTGCATGGCCGTCACCCCTCAAGGCGGGGCTCTTTGCCCCTCAGCCTCAGCAACATTGTGGCCAGGGCCCCGCCGTCCTGGACTACGAGGTCTCTCGGATGCATGGCGGAGACTCCTTTCGCACTTATCACCGCGGCAGATCCTCATGTCGATTTGCCGTCATCGCTAGCTCGCTTCACTCGACGAACGGGAGAGGACAGCGTCGGCGCCCCACGCGATGGACCCGCGGCCACATTGAGAACAAGTCCGTCATAGCGCGGCCAAAGAAGCGCCCTGCGTCCTCCGACCGCGCGAGGCGTGTCTGCCGCTCTCCTCTTGCGACCGTTATGCTTCGCCTCCGTCCCGATTCATCATTTATGCGGCACTTCTTCTTGCCGCCTATCGGCTG
>CAYFYG010000115.1:0-7597 GCA_964347225.1 uncultured Dehalococcoidia bacterium
CCGAGCACCTGATCTCAAGGGTCCTGATCAAGGCCGGTGATTTCGTTCCGGGGAACATGTACTTCACGACGACTCGTCTTCATCAGGAGTTGGCCGGCGGCACGTTCGTAGACGTGATCGTTGATGAAGCGCACCATCCTTCGAGCCTGCATCCCTTCAAAGGCAACGTGGACATGGGTAAGCTGGAGGCGCTGGTGCGGAAGGTGGGCTCGGAGCGGGTCCCTTATGTGTCGCTAGCGGCCACGGTGAACATGGCCGGCGGCCAGCCCATCTCTCTGGCAAATCTTCGTGAGGTGCGGGCTCTCTGCGACCGCTATGGTCTGCGCATTATCCTGGACGCCACCCGTGCCATGGAGAACGCCTACTTCATACAGCAGCGGGAGCCCGGCCATCAGGGCAGGTCAGTAAAGGAGATCCTGAAGGAGATCTGCTCGTATACCGATGGATGCACCATGTCCGGCAAGAAGGACGCCCTCGTGAACATCGGCGGTTGGCTGGCGGTGAACGACGACGACGTGGCTGAGGAAGTGCGGAACCTGGTGGTGGTCTACGAGGGGCTGCAGACGTACGGGGGGATGGCCGGCCGCGACATGGAGGCGATGGCCCGGGGCATCGTCGAATCAGTTCAGGACGACCATATCCGCGCCCGTGTGGGACAGGTGGAATATCTTGGAAAGAAGATTGTGGAGGCCGGCGTCCCAATCGTGAACCCCATAGGCGGCCACGCTGTCTATCTGGACGCCAGGGCCTTCCTGCCGCACATCCCCCAGGAGGAGTTCCCGGCCCAGCGGCTGGCGGCCGAGCTCTACCTTGAGGGTGGCGTCCGATCAATGGAGCGCGGAATCGTTTCCGCTGGCCGGGATCCCGCGACGGGAGATCACCGCCGCCCGAAGCTTGAGCTTGTCCGCCTGGCCTTGCCGCGTCGGGTCTACACCCAGGCGCACATGGACGTCACAGCGGAGACGGTGTGGGCCGTTCACGCCCGACGAGAGCGGATTCCCGGACTACGGATGACCTACGAGCCGAAGTACTTGCGGTTCTTCCAGGCTCGCTTCGAGTCACTCTGAACGCATGTGATGTGCTGACCTTGGGGTGACTTGCCTCGCGTACGTCGCCCGAACACGACATGGAGAGGAATCGGCCCGCAGGAGGAAAAGGGTCAGCGTGACTGAGTCGGTGCGGGGCACCGCAGCCTCGCTCCGGCGTACAGATCACACCTCGCGCGGACCCCACGCGGCCCTCCCGAAGATGGACGACCACACAGCTCTTGCCGCCTGCCGGCGGCGTCAGGATAGGGCGGCTCCCGTTCGGTCCGATGGCGAAGTGACAGGCTCGGCCTGCTGGGGCTGGCGCACGAAGAGGAACGTGAGCCCCGAGAGAAGGATCAGCACCACGAACGTGTAGAAGGCGACGCGGTAGCTGTCCGTTACGTCATAGACGTAACCGGCGAATATCGGTCCCAGCACGCCACCTAAAGTAGTGAAGGGCATGATGAGGCCCCCGACTGTGGCGAAGACCTTCCGCCCAAATAGGTCTGCCCGAAGGGCCTGAGTGAGGGGGATCGCTCCGCCATAGCCCAGCCCATAGAAGAGCAGGAAAGGCCACACGTAGGCGAGGCCGGTGGCGTTGGCAATCATGAATATGCCTATGCCCTGAAGAACCGAGGAGAACGCCAGCAGGTGCTGTTTGCTCAACCTGTCGCCCAGCCAACCGAAGAGCAGCCGGCCCGGAATGCTCATGGCGATCATCAGTCCGAGCATGGTCTCGGCCGTGTGGCGGGATATGCCGATATCCTCCAAGTGGGCGATCTGGTGAACAACGATGGAACTGAGAATGCTGGATCGGAAGGCCATGGCCAAGACGAGAGTCCAGAATGTGGAGGTGCGCAGCGCTTGACCAACAGTGAACTCCACCTCTCGCCGCCCCGCGGTCTCGCCCTCCTGCACCGGCGCCGAGGGAGCGAGTCTCAGGTCGTGCTTGGCCTGGGCCTCATGCTGGCTGGGGAGACCATCCGGTACTTGCCCCATGTCCTCCGGCCGGTTCCTCAGGGCCAGGGCTAGCGGGATGCCCACTACCCACATCAGGAGACCTACGGCGACGGCCGTCCACCGCCATCCCGCTATGCCCATGAAGGCGCCCATGGCCGGCACCAGGGCTGCGCCCCCCAGTCCGCCACCCACGGCCAGATAGGACAATGCCTGCGCACGCCTTCGGAAGAACCAGTTGGCTACGACAGCCTGCGACGCCTGGAAGAAGCCCATGCTGAAGCCGGTGGCAATGAACAGGCCGTAGATGACGTAGAACATCCACAGCGACTGGATGAAGTACATGCTCATGAAGCCCAGGCCGGTGAGGGAAAGCCCCGCCACCATCATGCGCCGTGACCCTATCCGGTCGATGAGCCAGCCGATGATCGGCCCGAGTGGAGCACCCTCCAGGCGGGATAGCGAGAAGACTCCCGCCGTGGCAGCGCGAGACCACCCGAACTCCTCGCGCATGGGGTTGAAGAAGACGCCGAACCCGTAGAAGTTGACGCCGGCGCCGTAGCCGTAGAGGATGGCGGTCACGGACACGATCCACCAGCCGTGGAAGCGCTCGCGAGTTCTGCTGGCTAGGCTCAAGGCAGACACTGCGGGACGTCGATCGCTTGAGCGGAGAGGCATCGCCCCTCATGCGGGAGCCGCGCAGCGCGAGACGTCGGCCGCACGATCGTGGGGACGACGGGTGAGGGGATGGCGTGAGGCAACCGCGACGACGCTAGTGGTCTGAGAGCAGGACGGCAGGGTCGAAGGGCAAGACTGGATCCGGTCACTGCAGAGAAAGACCGCCCCTACCACTCACGATAGCTTCACAATCCACTGAGGCCTTGGTGCAACCGGTCGGACGGCATGAGGCGGTGCGGTACCACCCTAGATGATCACCCCCTCGGGCGCGGCTCTCCCATCCAGTGCCGCCAGTTCCCTTTCGGTGAGGAGATCCTCGCGCACGAGGCTGGCGGTACGGGCACACTCCACGAGGACGTGACCCCACGTACATCGGTTGACCAACAGCATACCGCCGATGCTGAGCGTACCGCCGTGGTTCACGAACCCCAGGGCAGCCGTTCGTTCGCCTGTGTTGAGGGGCTGCAGCGTCCCTAGGAGCGGCTCCGGCCTGGTGTGGGTGACGAAAACACGGGCCGGCACGTCGTCTGGGTAGAGCTCCTGGCGCGAGTTGGCTGGCGCCGCGTGTGCCCGTTCACCCTCGCTGCGGGGCACCCGAAACCGCCCCGGCTCCAGCATGTAAACCACGCGGTGCGCAACGTCCCGCTCTGCGAGCCGCAGCGATGCTCTGATGACTTGCTCCAGTTGGTGCCCACCAATCGCCGTCAGCACTACCTTCGCCTCATCTGGCCTGTGGCCGGCCCAGTCCAATCGGAGGGCTCCCGCCTCCGCGAGGGAGGCCGCCTCCTCCGGGGTGAGCAGGTCCGCTACCACGCTCGACTTCGGCACGACGAGCGACCAGATCTGCCCCCGTGTCTGGTAGACCTGGTTCATGACCGCGGCGGCCGTGTTGTAGTCAGCAACGAACATCACGCGGGAGACATTGGAAGCCTCACCCAGCATCGTCTCGGCCATCACGGGGTCTTGGTGGGACTGCTCGTTCTTGGCGTTCTCCCAGGTGTGGGAGGTCAGCACTAGCGGTATCGAGAGCCAGCCCTGGTGCCGGCCCGCCTCTTTCAGCTGGTTGGCGAAGATGATCTCCTGCCGCACAACGCCGTGCATCTTGGCCGCGAACGCCTCGTAGCTGACGATAATGTTGATTCCCCCTTTGTTCGCCAGCGCAGCGGAAGCCACAGCCTCCTCGTTCAGAGCGGTGATCACAGCGCCGTTGATATCCTCCGGGATGCCGGGCTCCGGTGCAGCGACCCGGAACTTGAGTGCGTCCAAGGTTCCCTGCATACGGTTGGACCGCATCTCATCAGGGTTGCCGATACGGGGTCGCAGGTGCGGATTGGCCTGCACCGTGGCCAGAAACATCGCGTCCACGGCGTGCATGGGTGAGGCCCGAGTCCAGCGGGATGGATCGCGTCGGTCGTCGGCGACGGGCCGCGAGAGCGGGACGGGCAGATCTCGAAGTTTCACGTCCCGGTGTGCCAGGGGATGGTCCCTCTCCCGCGGGCGGCGAGACACGTCGTGATGGCGGAACTTGCTGATGGCATCCTCTAGCTCAGCTGCTGGCACCCACAGCTGGCGGGCGCCCTCGTTAAACCGCCGGGCGGCGACGATGTCCGTACGTGGGTTGGCGCCGAGTGGCAGATTGTGGGCCAAGTTCGTCCCGGCGCCGTAGAAGCCCGCGCCCTTGGGAGCCACGGCAATTCCATAAGGTAGCGCCACAGGGTATCGGCCCTGGCGGCCGCCGACCGCCTCAGCGGCAGCCTCCAGCTGCTGTTCCATCTCGAAGACGGCCCAGGCGAAGGCCGCTGGATCCCGTCCGTCGAAGACGAACGGATCGAAGCCGTTGAGCTTGAGGTGCTTCACGAACCAGTCGACGCCGCCCTGCTGCGACATCGTCGTCCTCTGATCGATTCGTCGGCCGTTGGCGATCATTATCGGGGTTGCCAGCCCGCAGTCCTCACTTCGCCACCAGCGGGGCGCCCAGTCGCTGCCCCGCTGCTCCTCGAAGGCCCCATCGCTTAGGAAGACTACCAACCGCTCACCCGGCAAAGGCATGTGGATGTATTGGAGTTCCGCGAACCCCAGGTATCCGCCCTCGGCCAGTCCGCCGGCGGTGTGGGCATTAACATGGCTGCCCAGCGGTGAATCCTGCTCTCCGTCCTCTCGGAGGCGATAGGAGTAGAAGTCACGAACGTAGCGGGTGAGGCCCTCGTCGCTCACGTTGTACCTCTCGGCGTGGGTCGGCGTCATGTTGTTCAGCAGGACGTTGACCGAGTCAATGGCCGCCACGCAATGGCCCTGGCCCATGAGCCACGCTCGAGTGTGTCCAGTGATGGCGTTGGCGGCCATGTACCCTGCGTAGGCGGGCACCATGTTGAGGGCACCGCCGGTGTGCCCCTGCGGGTCCGGCTTGAAATCGTCGGGCCCCAGATCCCGCCCGTCCAGATGGACGTTGCAGGCGTAGGTTTCATGCACGACTAGCCACATGGCAGCGCTCGCCACCCGGTCGGCAGCGTACAGCAGATCGAACAGCGGCGCGCCGTCTCCACGCGCCTCCCGGGCGTGGAGCAGCTCCGCCATCGCGAACACTCGGGCTTGGGTGTCTACGGTGTGCTGGATCACCCCATAACCCGCCGCCCACCTCTCAGCGCCCGGGTTCTTCTTGCGATAGAGCGCGACCCACTCCTGCTTGCGGACAGCATCGGCGCTTTCGCTCTTGAGCATGTCGTCCTCCTTCTAGCCCTGACCGAAGCGACGAAGGCAGTCGACAGTGTCGCGGGTTATCATCACCGCCTCGTCAACCGCAATGACGTAGGCCTGCAGCCGAGAGCCATCCGAGCTTATTCGCGCTTCGGACCCGACGGCGCTGGCGTTGCGATCCGCATCCACGAGCAAGCCGCACCAGTTCAGGTCGGCGCAGATACGGGCCCGCACCTCGGGCGCGTTTTCCCCGATCCCCCCGCCGAAGATGATGGCGTCAGCACCGTCGAGGACGGCCAGGTAAGCGCCAATGTTCTTGCGGACCCGGTAGCAGAACATGTCCACGGCCAGGGAGGCGCGGAGGTCGCCCTGGCGTTCCGCCTCAAGGAGCTCTCGCATGTCGGCAGAGCGTCCAGACACACCCAGCAGCCCAGATCGCGTGTTAAGCCAGCCTTCGACCTCTTCCGGGGAAACGTCCTCCCTGCGGGCAAGGAAGCCCACCAGCGACGGGTCCAAGTCTCCGGACCTGGTCCCCATGATCAGTCCCTCCAGCGGCGTGAACCCCATCGAGGTGTCCACTGACCGGCCGCCGTCAACCGCTGTTGCGGAGCAGCCGGCGCCCAGCTGTAACGTGATCAGCTTCACCTCCTCGACCGGCTTGGCGGTTATCTCCGAGAAGCGCTCCACCATGTAGCGGTGGGCCAGACCATGAAAGCCGTACCGCCAGATGTGGTGCCGATCGGCTAGCTCAGGTGGAATCGCGTATCTCGAGGCCCGCTGAGGCAGGCTGCGGTGGAACGCAGTGTCGAACGTCGCCACCATGGGGACATCGGCTTGCATTGCCGCTCTCGCCGTCCGGATAGCCCTCAGGGCTGGAGCGTTGTGAAGGGGCGCCAGGTCGCTGAGCGCCTCGATAGCCGCTATCACCTCGTCGTTGATGGGAGTCGGCTCGACGAAGCGTTCGCCGCCGTGGACGACCCGGTGACCGACAGCCTCGATCCCGTTGGGACCGAGGAACCCGACGCGATCCAGCCATTGAAGAAGGCGACCGGTGGCCTCTCCGTGATCGCTCACCTCGACGTCCGCTTGCAGCGACTCGCCGCCCTCCGTGCTGAACGTGACGGCCGCCCGGCCGCCCACGCCGTCTACGATGCCGTCAGCCAGCCGTCGCTCGCAGCTGTCGGCTGCGACTGCGTCCCCAACTTCGACTACCTGGAACTTCAGCGTCGAGCTGCCGCAGTTGACAACGAGGATCTTCATAGGGCTGGGGCGAGTGGCTCTGCCTGGTCACGCATATGATACAGTTTTCACGTCCAGGGTGCCGGAACCAGGGCGAGGGAGGGATGTAATTGCGCCGGCTCCAGAACGATGCGGGAATCCAGGGTACAATTCAGCACAGACGGCGCCGCAATCGACAGACGCCGCAACGTTGAGACGGGGAGGAGAGACAACATGCGGATCCCGGAGAAGGGCCTGAGCCGAGCCGAGGTCTTCCAGCGCCTCGAGTCGTTTCGGGAGGAGGACATGCCCTGGCGCGACGGGCGGACCTGGGCCTACATCTACGATCCCGGCCGCGAGGCGGAAGGCGTCATAAAGGACGCCTTCGCGAGCTATCTCTCGGAGAACGCCCTCGACCCGACCGTCTTTCCCAGCGCCCTGCGCCTGGAGAACGAGGTGGTCGCCATGGCAGCGGCCCATCTCCACGGTGACGAAAACGTGGTCGGCAACTTCACAAGTGGCGGTACCGAGAGCATCATGCTCGCTGTGAAGGCCGCACGCGACTGGAGCCGCGAGCACCGACCGGAGGTCACCGAGCCCGAGATCCTGCTCCCCGAGACCGGTCACGCGGCGTTCCAAAAGGGCGCCTACTATCTCGGCCTGCGGCCCGTCATCGTGCCCGTCAATCCAGAGACCTTCCGGGCCGATGTGGACGCTATGCGCGGGGCCATCACTCCCAACACCGTCCTGATGGTCGGATCGGCCATCTCCTACGCCCATGGCGTCGTGGACCCCATCCGCGAGCTGGGCCAACTGGCGCTGGAGCGCGACCTGCTGTTCCATGTCGACGGCTGTATGGGCGCTTTCCTGCTCAAGTACTTCCGCCTCCTCGGCGCGCCGGTGCCCGACTACGACTTCCGTGTGCCGGGAGTGACCTCCATTTCCATGGACCTGCACAAGTACGCCTTCGCTGCCAAGGGGGCGTCCACGATCCTGTACCGGAGCAAGGAACTGCGGAAGCA
>CAYFYG010000116.1:0-2828 GCA_964347225.1 uncultured Dehalococcoidia bacterium
GCTGGCCAAGGTCCTGAAGCAGGCGCCCGACGTGGCGCGGAGGCTCCTCAGCAAGGCGTAGAATGACGCCGCAATCCCGCAGCGGACGCGTCCTGGCCATAGACCCCGGCGAAAAGCGCATCGGCGTCGCCGCTGCCGACCTCCACACCCGCGTGGCCGTTCCCCTGACGACAATCGAGGTGGGCGGCGACCCCGTGGAGGCCGTGGCTCGCGTTGCCGAGGAGGAGGGCGCCGAAGCCATCGTCATCGGCCTGGCCCTCTCCCTCAGCGGTGCCCTGGGGGCCCAGGCCCAGCGCGCCCGGTCCCTGGCCGACGCCCTCGCCCAGCGCCTCGATATCCCCGTCCACACCTGGGACGAACGCCTCACCTCCGCCGAGGCCCGGCGTCGCCTGCCCCGCAATAGTCGCTCGCCCAGCGCGAGGCGCCGCCGCGGCGATGTCGATGCCCTGGCCGCGGCCATCATCCTTCAGGCCTTTCTCGATACCCAGCGCCGACGGGACTCCGGCTAAGACGTGCGTTTCCTCCCCGTCCTCGCCGTTATCGCCGTGCTGGCAATGACCGCCGCCACTGCCTGGATCATCGCGGGCTCCCCGGACCTCGTGGACGAGATCCCGCCCACGCCTATCGCCACGCCGTCCACTCCGGCGACGGAGCCCGTTTCCATCTCCGTGGGAGAGAATGAGGCCGTCCAGGACATCGCCGAAATGCTGGAGGAGCAGGGTGTCATCGACTCCGCCATCCAGTTCCGCGTTCTGGCGGAGCTGCTGGGCTATGACCGCATGCTCCAGGCTGGGGAGTACGAGTTTGACGCGGACATGCCGGCCCTGGAGGCCGTCTACCGCATGCGCCGCGGCATCGTCTCGCCTCTGTTTGTCACCGTGGTCGAGGGCTGGCGTCTGGAGGAGATCGCCGACGCTCTCGACGAGCAAGGCGTTATCTCGCGGCAGGAGTTCCTCGAAGCGGCCGTGGCCGGCGACTTTGATCTCGACTTCGCCTTCCTGCGCCGCCTGGGGCCAGCCACGCCCCTGGAAGGCTATCTCTTCCCCGCCACGTACTTCTACCGTCGCGATGACAGCGCCGAGGACGTCATTCAGCAGATGCTGGAGACGCTGGACGACAAGTTCACGGAGGATCTGCGGAACCAGGCGCTGGATCAGGGCCTGACCATGCACGGCGTCCTCACCCTCGCCTCCATCATTGAAAGGGAGGCCAAGGTATCGGAGGAGCGGCCCATCATGGCCCAGGTCTTCCTCAAGCGGCTGCGCTTGGGCATGCCCCTGGAGGCCGACCCCACCGTCCAGTACGCGCTGGCAGACGATCCGGACAGCGTGGCGCGGTTCGGCTACTGGAAGGCGCAGCTCACCGGTGACGACCTGGAGCTGGACTCACCCTACAACACCTACCGCGTGTCCGGCCTCCCGCCGACGCCCATCGCCGCTCCCCGCCTCGATTCCATCATGGCCGTCATCGAGCCCGCCGACACCAACTACCTCTACTTCGTCGCTACCGGGGACGAAGTAGGCTCCCACGCCTTCGCCGAGACCCTGGAGGAGCACCAGGCCAACATCGAGGAGTACCTGCGATGACCAAGTACGCGGGCGTCATCGGCTACCCCCTCAAGCAGACCCTCTCGCCTGCATTCCAGCAGGCCGCCTTCGACCACCTCGACCTGGATGTGCGCTACGAGGCCTGGCCCACGCCAGGCGACGCGCTCGCCGACACCGTCCAGGGCTTGCGCGCGCCCGACCGCCTGGGTGCCAACGTGACCATCCCTCATAAGGAGGCCGTCGTCCCCCTCTTGGACGAGACGGACGACCTCTCCCGCCGCGTCGGCGCCGTCAACACCATCGTCAATCGAGACGGCAGACTGCACGGCCACAATACCGATGTCGGTGGCTTCCTGCGTGCCCTGCGCGAGGACGGCCGCTTCGATCCCGCTGGCGCTCGCGTTCTCGTAGCTGGCGCCGGCGGCGTCGCTCGCGCCGTGGCTGTCGCCCTCATCGAGGCCAGGGCCGGCTCCGTAACCTTCATCAACCCGCCCTTTCCCCTCGCCGCCAAGCTCGTGGAGGACCTCGCGCCACACGCGGGCGACACCGACCTCCACGCCCTGCCCGACGTCTATCCCTCTTGGGTGTCGGCCGCGATGGGCTGCCGCCTTCTGATAAACTGTACGCCGGTCGGCATGGCCGGCACGCAGGAAGAGAAGGAGTCGCCGGTGGCCAGCGAACTCATCCCCCCGGGCGCCCTCGTATTCGACCTCGTCTATCACCCCATGAAGACGCCGCTGATGGCTGCTGCTGAGAAGCGCGGTGCCAGTGTCCTGGGCGGCCTTCCCATGCTCGTTTACCAGGGTGCGGAGTCCTTCCGGCTGTGGACGGGCCTTGAGGCGCCTTTGGATGTGATGTTCAAGGCCGCCCGTGCGGCCCTCGGCCGCGGGAAGGGATAGGAAAGATGGAGTGGGGCATCCTGGTCATCGTTCTCGTCTTCATCCTTGTCGCCTACATCGTGGTCCAGGGGACGCGGGCGTCCATGGCCTGGCGCAAGGCCGCCTCCGCTGGCGACGTAGACGTCATCCGCCAACTGCTGGAGGAGAGCATGAGCGAGTGGCGTTCCACGAAGCGCCCCAAGGAGATTGCGCCGGATGTCTGGCGCGGCGTGCAGAGCGTGGACCTCATCGACGTCGGGCCCCACAGCACCCGTGTCTCGTGTCAGGTGGAGAGCGAGTACCATCGGCTGGACGACGGGCGCTGGGTTGAGGTGGCCAACACCCTCGAAGAGGGGATGGCGGTCACAGCCCGCCTCGCCGACATGTTGCTGTACGAGGTGCC
>CAYFYG010000117.1:0-3155 GCA_964347225.1 uncultured Dehalococcoidia bacterium
GGCAAGGCGTGGGTCTACTCCACCGCCATGCTCATGAGCGCCCTGGGATACCCGTTCATCTTCTTCATGGGGTTCATTCCCGGCGTGCCGTTGATGGCGCAGAGCCTGGTGTTCGTGGCGCTGGCCGGGCTGCCCATGGCCGCCGTGTTCACCTTCCCCAACGCTATCATCGCCGACATCATCGACTATGATGAAGTGCGGACGGGGATGCGGCGGGAGGCGATCTACTACGGCTCCCAAGCCACCATCGAGAAGTGGGCTGGCTCTCTGTTCGCGCCGATACTGGCGCTGGTGCTGCTGCTGGGGGAGACGGCCGACAACCCACTGGGAATCCGGATGGTGGGGCCGGTGGCCGGCGCGGCGGCTCTCGTCGGCTATCTGTTCTTCCGGGGCTATCGGCTACCGGATGCGGTGACGGCCGAGAGCGTCCGGCAGTCGGGTCTCAGAGTGGAGAAGCGGGAGCCGGGGGCCGACCTTGGGTAGGGCACGTGCCGGACTCCACGAAGGCATGCGGGCCGGCCGGTAAGTGCCTATCGGTGGCATAGGAAAGATTTGTGTGAACTCGCAGCGGCCGCGTCTTGACAGGGCCAGGGGTGATTGCTACGTTTGCTCTGGAAGTATCCAAGTGGAGAATTCAGCGTAGCTTCGGTCCCACGAAAGCCCAGAGAACGAACAGCCGACACCCCCCCGAATTGCCAACCGTACTGGGCGAGAGAGACGGCGCGACGACTGGAGCAGGATGCGCTTCTCACTAATCCCCCGCAGCGGCCGTTTCTATGATCTTTTTGACGAAGGCGCACACAAGCTGGTGGTGGCCAGCGAGGCCCTGGCCGATCTCATAACGCACTTCGAGAACCTGGAGGCAAAGACCGCCCACATAAGGGACTTGGAGCACGAGGCCGACGACGTCACCCACGAGATCTACCGCCAGGTCTATCAGACCTTTGTCACTCCTTTCGACCGCGAGGACATCGCCGCGCTGGCTGAGCGCATGGACGATGTGATGGACTACATTGAAGGAGCATCCACGGCCATTCGCACCTACGGTATCACCCAGATCACTCCTGCCGCCCGTGGCCTCGCTGATCTGATTCGCCTTCAATGTGTGCAACTAGAGAGGGCGGTCTCCAGCCTGCGCAATAGGGGCCAGCTCAAGTCGCTCCTGGAGCAGCTCCAGGAGGTCAACCGCCTTGAGAATGAGGCCGATAGCCTGTTCCTCATCTCGATGGCTGAGCTGTTCCACGGCGAGATGGGCTCCGTCGATATCATCAAATGGCGTGATATCTATCGCGAGCTGGAGCGGGCCACCGACGCCTGCGAGCATGTGGCTCACGTTTTGGAGGCGATCGTCCTCAAGCATGCCTAGCTGCGCGACCGGCCCATCCGAAGAGGGAAGCGCCGCTTCCCTCTTTTCGCTCAAGAGCCGTTGACCGAGACGTTCGGCTTCCTGGTCTTCGCCTTCGTGGCGATTCTGGCCTTCGAGGCGGTCAACGGGTGGACCGACGCCCCCAATGCGGTGGCTACCGTTGTGTCCACGCGGGTGCTGGCACCTTTCGCAGCGGTCCTCATGGCGGCCGTATTCAATCTTCTGGGCGCTCTCTCCGGTACGGCCGTAGCCACTACTATCGGCAAGGATATCGTGGACATCGAGGCGATCGGTTTGGAGACCGCCGTGGCTGCGGCCCTGGCCGTGGTCTTCTGGAGCAGCTTCGCCGCCTACCTGAGCCTACCCACCAGCGAGAGCCATGGCATAGTCGCGGGCATCGCTGGGGCGGCCGTCCAGGTGGCTGGCTGGGATGTCATCAAGTGGACCGGCTGGACCAAGGTGTTCACAGGCGTGGGCGCGGCCGTCGTCGGCGGCTTTATCGGCGGCTTTCTCCTTATGCTCCTTGTCCTCTGGCTGTTCGTCCGCTCCAACCCGTCCCGCTCCCGCCGTCTCTTCGGCTGGCTGCAGCTCGGCTCCTCGGCATTCATGGCCTGGAGCCACGGCACTGCCGACGGCCAGAAGGCGATTGGCGTCATGGCGATGGCTCTCGCCATTTACAATGACGTGCCAACGGAGGAATTCAGCGTTCCGCTATGGATTATCCTCTTGGGCGCAGGAACGCTGGGCGTCAGCACCGCCGCTGGCGGCTGGCGCATCATCCGCACCCTGGGCATGCGGGTCACTCATCTGGAAACGTACCAGGGGTTCGCTGCTGAGACCGCAGCCGCGACCACGCTTGCGGTAACCGCTCGATTCGGTATCCCCCTGAGCACAACGCATACCATCGGCACCGCCATCATGGGTGTGGGGGCAACTCGCCGTGTCTCTGCCGTGCGCTGGGGTGTCGCCTACAATATTGTGGCCGCCTGGGTGCTCACGTTCCCCATATGCTTCGGCTTGGGCTGGCTCATCGCCCTGGCTATCCCCGACTAGGCGGATGTCATCTTCACTGGGGGCTTGGGCCGCGTCACAATGCGGATCAGACGGGCTGGCTTGTCCGGGCCCGCGTTCTACTTGTCGATCCGCTCGATCAGCTCGGCGTGCTGGATCAGGTGGCGAACAACAAGAAATTCGTCCCGGACTCGCCGGTGGGCGTTCCCGCCCAGCCACGTTGCATAGTCGCCATCCTCGAGAATGCGACCCAGCGCCGTCCCGACAGCCCTCGTATCGAACGGATCCTGTATCAACAGTCCGTGTACACCGTCGGTGATCTGGTCCTGGATGCCACCAACTGCACTAGCGACGACTGGCCGGCTCTTCCACATCGCCTCCGTGACGGTAAGGCCGAAGCCCTCGTGCAGGCTCTTCTGAACCACAACGGTCGCGTGACGCTGCAGCGCGTTGACGATCGCCGCGTTCTCTTCCACGTCCGCCATGGGAAGGCTGGCGAGATGGACGTGATTTCGATGTGAGGGGGGCAGGCGGTGCCACTCCGCCACTACCTGTTCTAGGACAGCGGCATCTTCCGGGTCATCCGCCACGACACCTACAACAGGACCCGCCAGCACTAATGCCGGGCCCGTCGGGCCCGCGCCGTCCACGTACTCTGCGAAGCCCTGCATCACGCCAGCAGGGTCCTTCAGAGGGTCCCATCGTGAGATCTGCACCACCAGCGGCGTTTCCCAGCTAGGGGCTGGGCCAAGGCGGAGTACACTGGCTTGACGCTGCA
>CAYFYG010000118.1:0-2647 GCA_964347225.1 uncultured Dehalococcoidia bacterium
TCGGCCCCCAGGTCTGCCAGCATCGCCGACGCATAGGGGCCCTGTTGCCAGATCGTCAAGTCGAGGACGCGAATGCCCTCAAGTGCGCGCGCCATGATTCGAACTCCTCCCAAGACCCTTCTTCCGATCCCTGGCCCCCTGAGGCCGAATGCAGCAGGCGCCTAGATGATGTGCGACCAGCACGAAGGGTGTCAAGCCAGTCTGAACGTCACAGGATCCCGCGCGCTCGAGGACGTCGCTACTTAGGAGCTTGGTGATCGTGGTGCTCTTCCGTGTAGAACTGGAAGAGAACGCCTCCGGAGTCCTCGGGGTGGATGTAGGTCTCCATCCAGCCCTTAGAGCGCCGCACGCCCCTGAATGGCTCGATGTCGTATTCACGGATAGCCCGGGCTGCCGCCTCGATGTCTTCCACCTCGAAGGTCACGTGGTGCAGGCCCGGCCCACGCTCCTCCAGGAAGCGGTGAAGAAAGCTATCCTGCCCCAGAGGCTCAAGCAGCTCGAACACGACGGAGCCGCCGGGGATCTCCAACGAGAGGCCGCGGAACCCCTGCTCCTCGTTCTGCCAGCGGTCGGTCACGCGCATGCCCATGAGGTCCGTGAGGAGAGGCAACGCGTCCTCCACCCTATGCACCGCCCAGCAGACATGGTCCAGCCGCTTGATCCCGATCTTCTCCGTCATGCCTCACGCAACCTCGAGCTCAGGCGCTGTCCTGAGAGCACCCCAATACCGAAACGAACCCATCGCTCCAGGAGTATGGACACGGAACTCCTGATTCCATTCGAGGAGGCGGCCGTGCCTGCCGGGAGGCAGGCTTTCCCATGATAGCGGCTGGTCGGCTTGTGGTCACTACCGTCGGGCGACTAGTATTTCGCCGTGAGCAACAACGCCCGTAGAGAGACGCTGGTCATCGTCAACCCGGCGGCCCACAATGTCCCCTCGCGCAAGAGGTTGGACGAGGCCGGCCGCTGGCTGCGGGCGCAAGGATGGCAAGTGGAGTGGCGGGAGACGGAGGGCCCAGGGCAGGCAACGGAGCTGGCGGCCGGGGCGGCGGGGCGGGGGCTACCGCTGGTCTTCGTCTGTGGGGGCGACGGCACGCTCAACGAGGCGGCCAACGGTCTGGCTGGCAGCGATACCGCGCTGGCAGCCATGTGGGCGGGCACGGTCAACATCTGGGTCAAGGAGATGGGAATACCGCGCAAGCCGCTGGCGGCCGTGAAGGCAGCGGTTGAAGGGGAGCGCCGCCGCATCGACCTGGGACGGGCAGGGGAGCGCTACTTCCTGCTCATGGCCGGCTACGGCCTGGACGGGGCCATCGCCCGGCGGGTGCACGTGGGGCTTAAGAGCCGATTGGGGGCGGCCACGTACGCCATCGCCGCCGTACGGGAGACGCTGCGTTACCGCTCCTCGCCGATGACGCTGCGTTTCGACGGTGAGGAGCAAGTCGCACAGGTGTTGATGCTGGTGGCGGGAAACACCCGCAACTACGCCGGGCTAGTGGAGATCACTCGGGAGGCGCAGGTCGACGACGGCCAGCTGGACGTGTGTGTGTTCCAGGGCAAGGGGACGCTGGACATCGTCCTGCACGTCCTGCGCACCGTGCTGGGCCGTCATCTCCGGTCAAGGAAGGTGCTGTACCGGAAGGTGAGTCGGCTGGATCTGGCTTGGGTGGAGCCAGTGCCTGTGCAGCTTGATGGCGACGCCTACGAGACGTCCCCGACGCGGGTGGAGGTTGTGCCCAGCGTGCTGTGGGTGGCGGTGCCCAGAGGCGTCAGATCTCCCCTGTTCCGAGGGTAGCCGCGGCCGACCACCTATCGGTAGGCAGGCTCCGATAGCGGCGCTACGTTGCCACCGGCCACGGAGAAGACGAGGGCGCCGTCCAGGAAGTGCGGCGGGAAGGGGGCCGCATCCGTGGCCGTAACGAGAAGCTGGTCGCAGCCGGAGATAGCGTCGATCACGGAGCGGCAGCGGTCGGCATCCATCTCGGAGAGGATATCGTCCAGGAGCAGGACCGGTGGCTCCCCGCGCCGCGAGAGCAGCAGTCGTGCCTCGGCGAGCCTCAGCGCGAGGGCGATGGTGCGCTGCTGGGCGCGGGAGGCGAAGCCAGCGGCGGGCATCCCGTTCAGGGAGAACGCGATGTCGTCGCGGTGGGGACCCTGAAGGGTCATGCCCGCCGCAACATCGCGGGACAAGCCATCGCGCAGCGCCTCTCTGTACACCTCCGCCGCGGCCATCGAGTCCACGAGGCCGTCCCGCGCATGCCCTTCCAGCCGCGGCCGGTACTGCAGGCTCAGCTCCTCTTGGGGAGCGAGGGTGGCGTGGGCTTCGGTAGCCAACGCGGCCAGCTGCGACAGGGCAAAGGCGCGTGCCGCGAACAGGTAGCCGCCGTCGCGGGCCAGCTCGTCATCCCAGAACGCGAGCTCGTCCGTGCGGGCCAGCCCTTCCCGGATGCGCTTCAGCAAGTGGTTGCGCTGGGCAATGACGCGGTCGAAGCGGGAGCGAGCGGAGACGTATCCGCGGTCAACCTGGGACAGGGTTATGTCAATATAGCGGCGTCGCGTGGACGGTGCCCCGGTGGTGAGATCGATATCCGCAGCGGTGAAGAGCACGGCCGTCAACCGTCCCACGGCGTCGGACAGGCGCTTGGGG
>CAYFYG010000119.1:0-3541 GCA_964347225.1 uncultured Dehalococcoidia bacterium
ATGTCTACCGGCCGCTCCTCGCCACTCCCCTCCACCGCGGCTTCGGCCTGCACCTCCGCCTGCGCGACGATGGCGTCTACAGTGTCTCCGCCCCACGGATAGCCACAAACGCCGAAGGAAACCGTGACGGTGGTGCTCATGCCTCTCTCTTCCAGGAACGGCACTTCGGCTAGGCGCTGGGTCAGGCGTTCCACCATCGTATGTGCCCCTCGCTTGGATGCGTCCGGCAGGATGATGCCGAACCTTCTGCCGCTCATCCGGGCGGGCACATCCGTGGCCCGAGTGAATTCAAGCAGGAACCGGCCGAAGGCGGCCAGCAACTGGTCGCCCACAGCGTGTCCGTACGTGTGATTGATGTGCTCCAGAGACGTGACCTCGATGGTGATGAAGGCGAGGGGGCGCTGGAATCCCTTGGCCGTCTGGAGCTCCCGCTCCAGCCTCTCGAAGAGGTAGCGACGGTTGAACAGCTGGGTGAGCTCGTCCCGCGTGGCCATATTCTCCAGCTCCATATTGTGGACGAGGAGGCGGAGCCGGAGCCGCTTCTCCTCCTTGACAGCCTCTCTGCGGGAGACAGCGGCCGCCGTAAAGGCATAGAGGGCCACGCCGAAGAACACTGCCGTGTCAAGGAAGAACATCGTCTCGCCGAAATCGTGCAGGCTGACGGCCAGCCAGCCCAAGACGAGTACAATCAGGCCCGCGGCCCGTAGCAGCCAGCGCGTGCGCAGGGACCCCTTCGCGATTGCGCTGTTCTTGACTTCTAGGGCCTCGGATGGGCTGAAATCGCTCGGCTTGGTCATTGCATCTGACGCCCCTTGCGATAGCGGAATGCCTCTCCAGGCTCAATGGTTGAGACGTCAGCCAGAAAGGCGTTGTTACAGCAATGCCAGGTCAGCCTTGCCGTAGAGGACCGCTGTTGAAGGGCCTGACCGGCGGGTATACAATTCAGGCGACGGGCCCGTAGCTCAAGGGCAGAGCGACCGGCTCATAACCGGTTGGTTGGAGGTTCGAGTCCTCCCGGGCCCACCAGTCTTGTCCGCGTCATGTTACAAGCGGAGCGAGTCGCCGATTACCTCCGGAACAAGCTTCCGCAGGCCTCTGAGCTGGCGTTCGAGAACGTGTTCCGCATCGCTGGCGGCGCCTCACGCGAGACCTGGTGCTTCGACACCCGCTGGCAGCAGAGCATCTCGATCCTGGAGCAGTTGTTGACCGGCTCGCATGCGCCAACCGGATTCACAGGCTTGGCTGACAGCGCCCGCGGAGCCTAATGGCTGAAGGAACGGCAAGGCCAAGGCTGCTTTGCGACCCTGAAGGGGCGGACGGCCAGTGGTTCACTGAGGTGCTTCAGCGTGCCGGGGTGCTGGGTGACGCAGTCGTGATTCGGGTTGAGCGTCAGCGGATCGGGACAGGGCTGGTCGGGCAGAACGTCGCGTTCTCCCTCACCTACGATAGATCCGCACCTGGCGCGCCTGCGAGTGTGGTAGGCAAGTTCCCTTCGCCAGAACCGCAGAGCCGAGCTACAGCGAAGGCGTTGCGCCTATTCGAACGCGAAGTTGGGTTTTACCGAGAGATCGCCGAAACCGTGGATATCCGAATTCCTGCCTGCTACCTCGCCAGGATCGATCTGGATACGCACGACTTCGTCTTGCTTCTCGAGGACCTTCGCCCTGCAGTGCAGGGTGACCAACTCGCTGGGTGTAACATCGACGAGGCGATACTCGCGATGGATGAGCTTGCAGGGCTGCACGCGCCCCGTTGGGCCGACCCGGCCCTGGCGAAGATCGACTGGCTGGGCCAGTATAACGACGCCCAATCGCATGAGGTGATCCGAAGCATGTACCAGTCGCTATGGCCGGGCTTTGCGGCGCAGTACAAGTCCTCACTCACGCCCGATGCGCTGGCCCTCGGCGAGGCGTTCGGCACATCGGTGAGTGATTGGCGGCGCTCATGGACACCGCCCTGCTGTGTCACGCATGGGGACTACCGCTTGGACAACATGATGTTTGGCACCGATGAGGGCGGCTACCCTCTAGCAACGGTCGATTGGCAAACCGTCGGCCACGGGCCCGGAATCCTGGATGCGGCATACTTCATCGGCAACGGACTCCGCGTGTCCGACCGCCGCGCGCATGAGATGCACTTGCTGAAACGGTATCACGATGGGCTGATCGCTCGGGGCGTAGACGGCTACGACTGGAGCCGGTGCGTGATGGATTACAGGCGTGCGACGCTGTCTGGCGTGCTCATGACGGTTGTCGCGTCGCAGGTCGTCGCCTCAGATGGCCGTGGAGACGCGATGTTTGCGGCCATGGCGGAGCGCCACTTCGCACACGCCATAGATCATCAAGCCGGCGACACCCTAACCCGTGCGTAGGCGTTCTCACGCGGCCCTTGCCTCTGGCCGACAGCGCGCAGGCAAACGAAGATCTAATGTCCCTGCGGTCGGAGGCCTATCGTCACTTGCGAAGGGTGGCGGCGCGCGGCTGGTCATTCTGGGACATCTTCAGCTCCCGCGAGCGGATGGCCCGGCTCCGTGCCACGAGTGCCCAGCCGGGTCGCTGGCCACCCTTTCATGGTAATATCATCCTGAGCCATGGCTGCGGACGAATGGTTTGAGCGCGCCCGGCAGGCGCTGGCGGAGTACATTCCTCGTCGTCTGGAGTGCGCCGGCGCGACGCCTGCCGCCATCCTGATAGTGATGTACGATCGGGACGGCGAGGCGCACATCTTGTTCACCGAGCGCACCCACCGGGTGGAGCATCACAAGGGTCAGATATCGTTCCCCGGCGGCGCCTGTGACGAATCCGACGACTGCGTGGAGACCACAGCCCTGCGAGAGACCGCCGAGGAGATCGGCGTGCGGGCTGACGATGTCGAGATCATTGGCCAGTTGGACGACATGCTGACCATTAGCAACTTCCTCGTCACGCCCTACGTTGGCGTCCTCAGGACGAACTCAGAGTACCCATTCGTCATCAACCACCATGAGGTGGTCGAGGTGGTCCAGGTGCCCCTCTCCCACCTGCTGGACGACCGGAACATGGAGCTTGAGGTGCGCCAGTTCAGGGGGAAGCAGGTGCTTGTCCCCGCCTACACCTACAAGGGCCATCGCATCTGGGGAGCCACAGCCCGCATGCTGCACCAGCTTCTGGAGCTGCTCGCCTGACGGTGGGCGCCCGAGAAGACCGTCGCTGGCCCAAACTGCAGCCGGGCCTCTTCCCATAGGCCAGCGCTGGGGTCAACATGCGCCTCCTGCTGATCCGCCACGCGGAATCCACGGGCAACCGCCAGCGGCGGCTGCAAGGCCGTGCCGACTTCCCCCTGACGGAGCGGGGTCGCCGTCAGGCCCGGCAGTTAGGGGCGGCCCTGTCGCAGTTGACGCTCGGCGGCGTGTCCAGCAGCCCGATAAGACGAGCCTTAGACACGGCGAAGGCCATCGCCGGCCCTCTCGAGCTGAAGGTGGAGGTCCAGCCAGCGCTCCAGGAATACGACTTCGGCGAGCTGTCCGGCCTGACGTGGCCCGAGATCCGCGACCGGCATCCCC
>CAYFYG010000120.1:0-3671 GCA_964347225.1 uncultured Dehalococcoidia bacterium
GTCTCCACCAGTGGCCCCGCACTGTCTGTCGGGTTACGCCTTCGCCGGCGCTTCAGTGGGACGCTCCACGCTGCCCCACACTGTCAGCGCCCCTACCCCACCCAGGACCAGCGCCACCCCGGCCCACTGCGCGCCAGACAGGTGCTCCGCGAAGATGAGGAACCCCCACAGCACAGTGGCCATCGGCTGTAGCAGCAGCGTGACCGACGTCTCCAGCGCCGGGAGACGGGGCAGAGCCGCCGCTATCAGCAGCCACCCGCTCACCTGCACCACCATCGCCAGCGCCAGCAGCCAGCCGTGCTCAGGCCACACCAAGGCCAAGCTGAAGTCCGGGTCTGTCGCTCCCGACACGAGCGAGCCGACCGCCGCGCCGATCGTAGCGTCCAGCAGCGGCCCCACAGTCGGGACCAGCTCTCGATTGGAGGCCCTGAACATAAGGAGGAAGCCACTGTACGCAAGGCCAGCTAGCACCCCCAGTGCCACCCCAGCGACGGGATCGTCCCCGAAGGCGTCGGCGCGCCCCAGCCCCGAGATCAGCACCACGCCGCCGAAGACCACCGGGATGGTGACAAACGCCAGCCCCGAGGGTCGCTCTCGGTAGATCACCCACGCAGCCACGCCCACGAACACCACCTGGGTGTTGGCGAGCACCGTGGCCAGACCGGCACCGATCAGGTCGATGGAGCGGTGCCACAAGACTAGGTCCAGGGCCAGGAACAGCCCCGCCCCGGCGGCCATCCACCGGAGGCTCGCTGGACGCCGATCCCGATGCCGGATCAGCACCCAGAGCAGGAGTAGAACCGGCACCGCGTAGGCCATGCGGAACAAGGCCGCGGTAGAGGGCGATACGTCTGCCTGCTTGACGAAGATCGCCGAGAAAGAGATACCCAGGATACCCAGAAGGGCGAACAGGCGGGTCATGCCGCCACGCAGCCGATGAGCACCGCCCCCGCACTCCCAAACCCGATCAGAGGCAACCTACGCGGCCGTCCACAGCTGTCCGGGCTCGGTTCGCGGCTCCATCAGTCCCCTCCCTGCCACCGCAGCTCGAACAGTCGCACCGGGTCCTCGAACCCTCGTAACGCCGTCTCTCCCAGGTCAGCGAATAGGAACTTCTTGCCAGCCGCCAGCTCTCGCACGACGATGGGGACAAGGATCTGACCCGGATCGGCGTGGCCACATATGCGGGCCGCAAGCTGCACAGCCGTGCCGAATAGGTCTTTCTCCTCCGCCACCGGCTCACCAGCGTTGACACCCATGCGGACACGGATGGGCACGTCCGGGTTCGATTCGTTGTGCTCAGCGAAGGCACGCTGCATGGCGATCGCGCATTCCAGAGCGCGGCTCGCCGAAGTGAAGGAGGCCATGATGCCGTCACCCGTGTGCTTGATCTCCGAACCGCTGTGCGCCCCTAGCGCCTCGCGCAGAATGGCATTATGGGTGCGCAGCACGGCCTGAGCCTTCACGTCGCCGAGGCGCTGGGTGAGGGTTGTGGAGCCCTCCATGTCGGTGATGAGGATGGTGTGTACGTCCTCTCTGGCCAGAGGCGCGGCTCCCGCCTCTTCACCTTCGCTCAGGAACTCATCGGTGGCCCTAAGCACCGCCTCTGTGTCCTCGAGGAACGGCGCCAGCGATGACCCCTCCAGGAGAACGAGCCGCGCGTTCGGAATCCGAGAAGCAAGGCTCCTGACCACATCAACTCCCGGAACCGGCGCCTGGCGGCGGTGAAGCACGAGGGCCGGCGACCTCACTTCCGATAACAAGCTAGCGACATCGAATTCACCTATCGCGCCAAAAGCCACTTTCGCCCCCTCCTGGCTGGTGGATTCTCGCATCATGGCGGCGAACTGACGCGCCGGCGCTCCTGCGGACCAACCCAACAGACTATGCGCTACTGTCTCCGTGTATAGCTCCCAGTTCTGATCACGAAGAGAGCGTATCGTCTGGGCTTGCGTGCTCCTCAAGTAGTCGGGCCCCCGAGCGTAGGAGCTCCAAAGGATGAGGTGCGATATCCGCTCAGGGTGGCGGGCGGCGTACGCGATCGCCACAGGGCCCGAGTGAAGGGGACCGTTTAGGGCAAACCTCTCCAGACCCAGACGGTCCGCGACAGCCTCCACGTCGAGGATCTGGCCGTCCAACGAGTAGTCGTTCACGTCCCGGTCGGACAGTCCGTGCCCTCTGCCATCGTACCGCACCAGCATTCTCTTCTCTGCCTCCCGCTCGTACCAGCGGCGGTACTCGGGAATCTGCCACTCGAGCTGAATATGGCTGAACGGCACGTTTGGCATCGTCACGAGGGGCATGCCTTGCCCCAGCGTCCAGAAGGCGATGCTCACGCCATCTTTGGTCTGGGCGTACTGGATGCGCGGCTCCATAGCGCCACTATCCTACACCATCCGCGCTCTCGCCGCGTAGAGCCCCACCGCCACACCCGCCTGGCCTGTCCTAAGGCCAGCGAAAAGGCCTCTCGATGGATAAGCGTGTCGAGGCTTGAAGATCCGTGCGCTTCGCCGCAATCTCCACTTCCGGGGCGGGGTGGCCGATTCTAAGGTGCAGCCTAAGGGGCGCGTGGGTGGGACATACTACCTGGAGGCGGGGCCGCTAGGCCCAACCCCCAGCCTAGACTACCGCCACCGCCTCGATCTCCACCAGCATCGCCGCCTCCGCCAGCCCGCTCACCTCCAACAGGCTCGTCGCCGGCTTCACCTCTGCGAACGCCTCGGTGTGAGCGCGGGCCGCCTCCTCCCAGCACTCCATGTCCGTCAGGTAAATCCGCGTCCGCACCACGTCTCGCATAGTCGCGCCCGCCTCCGCCAGCGCCCGCTCGATGTTGCGCAACGTCTGCCGCGCCTGGGCATAGACGTTGCCCTCGCCCACCAGCTTCCCATCCTCGCCCCAGGCGACGGTGCCGGAGACGTACACCGTGTCGCCCACCCGGACCGCACGGGAGAAGCCGATCACGTCCTCGTACGGACTATTCGACGAGACGCGCCGCCGTTCGCTCACGATGGCTGATCCCACAGCCCCTTCTGGAGCTGCTGCGGCGCCTCCAGACCCAGATGTCCGTAGGCATGGCGCGTCGCCACCCGGCCTCGGGGCGTGCGCTGGAGGAAACCCACCTGCATCAGGTACGGCTCGTACACGTCCATGATCGTGTCCGCCTCCTCCGAGATGGAGGCAGCGATGGTCTCGATGCCCCCGGGCCCCCCATCGAACTTCTCGATGATCGTGTGCAACACCTTGTGGTCCACCTCGTCCAGGCCCATCTCGTCCACGTCCAGGCGGGCCAGTGCCTCCCGGGCCACCTCCGCCGTGATCACACCCTCCGCCCGCACCTGCGCGTAGTCCCGCACGCGACGCAACAGCCGGTTCGCCACCCGCGGCGTGCCCCGCGACCGACGCGCCACCTCGCCCGCGCCCTCATCCTCAATGGCGATGCCGAGGATCGCCGCGCTCCGCGACACGATGGCGGCGATCGCCCCCTGGTCGTAGAAGTCCAGCCGGTACACGGCGCCGAAGCGGTCCCGCAGCGGCGGGCTCAGCATCGCGTAGCGCGTCGTCGCCCCGATGAACGTGAAGCGCGGCACCGACAGGCGGACGCTCCGGGCGCCCGGCCCCCGCCCCAACACGATGTCCAGCGCGAAGTCCTCCATCGCCGGGTACAGCACCTC
>CAYFYG010000121.1:0-10921 GCA_964347225.1 uncultured Dehalococcoidia bacterium
AGCGCTGCAGAGAGTAAGCCTGACCATTCCTTCGACAACAGACGCACACGTCAGGCAATCGTGAGGGGTGCGGGCAAACCTGCATCGTGCCTTGGTCGCAGCACTCGGGGGGCGCGGGAGCTTCAGTGGCGAACTTGCGGCGAGTCGCTCGCAGGGCCAGTGCGGGGTCTGCCGGGGGAACGACCGCGCAACGCCACGATGGCATCGAACCGCACATCTCGCCCAATAGCCCTTCAGGTAGCAGGATGCCAGGGGCTATACCGGGCATAGCGAGTGGTAGAATTGATAACTGGGCAAGAAGGGAAACAGACTATAGGCCCGCCATGATTGTCGACGTAGCTCGCACCGCCCTCATTGTCGCTGTCATCCTTGTCCTGGCAGCCTGGGTTGGCGCGCCTCTCGCCGCTGGGGACACGTCTGGTGCAGGCAACGCGTTCTATCAGGTCTTCGTAGAGGACGAACCCGGTGGTGAGGGCATAGGCACCTTCACGGTGGTTACCGGTCCCTCTCACCCAGCCGGCGGGGGCCGCGACATCCTCTTCGGCGGCAGTGCAGGTGACGCCTGGAGCTCTTACATGACCGTGCGCTCATACGCGACCGGGACGGACTACGTCCAGGGCCTGGGGGAGCCCTCCTCCGGCAACATCGTCGTGAGCATGGACAGCCACGCTGCCGTGGAAGCGATCAGCACCAGCGGCTACCGGACCACCTACGACCTCCCTGGCGTCGGCGAGATCCCGGATGCCTTCCAGATCATCTCCGATGTCAATGTGAACGGCCTCACGTTCACCGATTCTGCGGTGGAGATCACCACGACTGTCACCAATCTGAACCCCTGGCCGACGTCCATCGGCGTCCGCTATCTGATCGACTTCCAGGTGGCCGGGGACGACGGCCCCACGCTGGAAGAGGTGGATCCAGACCAGCCACCTCGCACCACAGAGACGACATATGCTCCGCCCGCCTTCGCTGCCGTGCGGATCACTGACAATTCCGACGACGAGCCCACCCTCACCATATCTGCGGCGGCATCGGCGGACTATCCTGACATCAATCCCGCTACCTCTCCTCCTGACATCCTTCAGTACGCCTACTGGCCCGACGCTCACGCCGCCGCCTTCGACTACCAGACCTCCGGTCGGGACATCGCTGACCCCTCCGGCCTGGATGACAGCGCGATCCTCTACTACTTCGGCGCGACGGAAGCCGCCGCTATTGACGTCGAGCCCCAGCAGTCCGTCACGATCTCCTTGTCCCTCTTCGCCGGGCCCGTGTCTGCGCCTACGCCTACACCTACGCCCACACCTGCGTCCACGCCTACGCCTACCCTCACACCCACACCTGCTCCTGTGCCAACACCCACGCCAACACCCACGCCAACACCAACACCAACGCCAACACCAACGCCTACGCCTACCCTGACATCCGCGCCTAGGCCTACCGCCGCTAGCCCCACGCCCGCGGCTGTTCTTGGCGCCGCTGCCACCCCAGTGCCGGGTGCCGCTGCCCTACCCCAGGGAGGGGCTGGCTATCCCGGCGGATTCGGGACCGTCGGCTCGCTCATCCTCATCGTCATAGCGGGGGTGCTCTGCTCGGCGGCCGTCGGTCTCATCTCTTGGCACCGCTGGCGGGCCGGGCGCCGGTAGCGGCCGTGCCTATCGGCACGGCCCCATAGCCAGCTCCGGCATCGATACGAGCAGGAGCCAAGCGAACCCCGGTCGATCGTTACGCTTCGAGCCTGGCCAGCAGCCGATTGGCTTCGTTGACATCAAGTGTCGCTCCCATACGAGACAGGATCGCGACAGCCCGCTCTAGGGATCGTTGGGCAAGCGATGGGGGTTGGTGACCCCAGTCAATTGCCAGGCCCCCCAGAGCGATCAAGGATTTCGCTTCCTCGTAGTCGGCTCCGATGCGGCGCGCAAGGGCGATGCTGGCCCGCAGGTGTGATCGTGCCGCCTCCGGGTCGTCCAAGCCGGCCCGCGCGTTTCCCAGCAGGCGCTCGGCGCGAGCCTCCATGAGCTTGGCCTGCAAAGTCCTGGCTTTGGCGCGGGCGCGTTGACACTGTCGGCAGGCCTCCTCTGCCCGACCCTGCGCCAGGCGCAGCTCAGCGAGCTGCAAACGCCCTTCCGTGAGAAGACCTTCGGCCCCCACGCGGCGAAGGAGACGAAGGCCACAGCGGAGGTGATCCTCGGCGGCACGGACGTCCCCTTGAGCCATTCGGCAGCGACACAGGTTAACCTGTGCCAGGCCGGCCACCGCGGCCAGAGCGGTGTGGGATCGGTGGGCCCCCAGCACTTCCTCTAGATGGACCACGGCTTCGCCCAACTCGCCACGCGTCAGGAGCACCTCACCCAAGTTGTTGTGGACGACCGCGGCATCGACCAAATCCCCGACCCGCTCGTCGGCACCAAGCGCGACCCTGTAGTGATAGAGGGCACCATCTAGGACGCCGAGAAGCTGGTAACAGGAGCCCAGGTTGTTGTTGGCCGCCGCCTGGCCCGGAAAATCGCCGAGCTCATGATACAGCCGCACCGCGGGCCGCAGGTGGCGGATCGCCTTGTTGAGCTTGCCCTGCTCGATGTAGGAGTTGGCGAGCATGTTGTGGGCATAGGCGAGTTCAACGCTTTCGCCGCAGCGGTGGGCAAGCTCGAGCGCGCGGCGACCCCAGCGGACTCCCTCGGTGTATCGCCCTTTCCGAAAGAGGCATACGCTCTTGGCGGCACAGACCTGGGAGCCAACGCGGCCTGGCCGCCGCGGCAGCGCCGCATGTGCGCGGTCCAGCCAGCGGAGGGACTCATCATAGTCCGAACTGCGCTCGCAGGAGACCCCGGCCTTGCGGCAGAGGACCGCATCGCGCGTCTTGGCCCTAATCAACCAGGGGACTAGCCGCGGTGTCCTTCCTCGACCCTCTTTCCACTCCTTGAGGGCCTCAGCGAAGGCATCGGTTGCCTCCCTGTGATTGCCAGCCGTCTCCAAACAGTCTCCGATGCGCTCCAGAAGCAGACCGCGGTCCGCGGCGGTGCCGTGTCGCACGCTCGCTAGCGCAGTCAAGGAGCGCCGATAGTACTCATTCGCCTCCTGGTTGGCGAACAGAGTGGCCGCCCTATCGCCGGCCATGGCTCCATACCGCACTGTCTTGACGGTCTCCCTGGCCAGTTCGTAATGGTGAAGGAGCAATTCGCACACCGACTCCAGTTGGTCGGCCCGATCCGACTCGATGCGCTCGGCCACGCCGCGGTGAAGCCGCCGACGCTCGGCATATGGGAGCGTCTCGTAGGCCACTTCCTGGGTCAGTATGTGGCAGAAGGCATAGGTTGGTGGATCATCCCGCTCTGCGCGCGTGAATCCGCGCCGCGTCAAGTTGGCCAGTGCTGGCTCCAACTCGAGGAGTTCCCGCCGGGCCGTCAGAAGCGTGTCGAGGATTTGCAGGTCGAACGAAGGACCGATGACGGCAGCGTGACGGAGGACGGCCTTCTCATCATCCGGCAGCCTGTCCAGACGAGTCATCATCACATCGTTGATTGTCTCCGGCAATTCGTCCGGACGAACGGCTCCGCTGCGGGCCAGCTCTTGGAGGAAGAGGGGGTTGCCCTGTGCCCTGCCAACGATCGCCGTCAATTCATCTTTGGCCAGTTCGGTCGCGGAGGCAACGAGCCGTCGGGCATCCTCGGCTGTCAGCTCCTGCAGGTGCAGCGACAGGGACGGTCTGTACGCTGAGAGCTCCAGGGGGGGCTCACCGTGGCGCGATGTCAAGCAGACCATCAAGGGGCTGCCCAGGTGACAGAGGAGTTCGCCGAGTAGCTCCAGCGAGGGGCCATCTGCCCAATGGACGTCCTCGAACAGGAGGAGCAGGGGGCGCTCGCGGGCCGACGCTTGCAGGATTTCAACAACCGTGGTCGTGAGGCGTTGATGGCGGGTCTTTGCGTCCAGCGAGCGAAGGAAAGGATCATCGTCGGCGGGCACCGACAGCAGTTCGCCAACGAGGGGTGCGAAGGCCTCAAGGTCGGGCCGCAGCCGCGCCACGCCCGCCTTCAGTTTGCGCCGGGCATCCTCGGGACCGTCTTCGACTTCGATGCCGAACAGGGCCCGCAACGGGGCGATCCAGGCTGCGAAAGGAGTGCGCGCGGTGTGAGGGTGACAAGAGGGGGTCAGATGCCGCCATCCCCGGGAACAGAGACGGGCAGCCACCTCGGCGGTCAATCGAGACTTCCCGATGCCCGCCTCGCCCCAGACATAGGCCCAGCGTCCGCGGCCTCGAGCGACCTGGCTGGACAGCCTCAGAAGCGATGTCAGCTCTGCATCGCGACCCAGAACCGGCGAGGCCATCTCTGTCTCGAGCGGCTGCGATGGTTGGCGGGAGTCCTCCAACCGGAATACCTGCACCGGTTCGGCCTTCCCCTTCACACGCAGTGACCGCAAGCGGTGTAGATCAAACTCGGTGCCGGCCCGCTCCGCCGCGGCCCTGGAGACGATGGTTTGGCCCGGTCGCGCAGCCGCCATTAGCCGGGCGGCGAGGTTGACGTTGTCGCCGATGATGGTGTATTCGCGGCGCCGGGCGGATCCGATCTCGCCGGCGAAGACGAACCCACTGTTGATGCCGATGCGCTGATGCAGATCGAGCGAGGAATCTCTCAGTTCCCGGTGCAGATCCAGGGCGCAGCGCAAAGCGCTGGTCTCTTCCCACTCCTGAGAAAGCGGCGCCCCGAACATGGCGATCAACTTGTCACCCCGCTCCGCGGCGTCGCTGCCCGCCAGATAGCCTCCATGTCGGTCCAAGGCCGCAAGCAGCATGTTCACGTAGGCGTCGACCTGGGTCAGCGCCGCGCCGTCACCCTTGCCTGCCAACAGCTCGGACACGCCGAGAAGGTTGATAAACACAGCGGTGACCCTACGGTGCTCGCCCGGGAATCCGGTCGCCTGACCCTGGGCCAAGCGTGCCGCAAGGGGGGGCAGGAGGTAGCGGCGAAGCCCTGCCCTCGAGGCGGCGTACAACCGTCCTTCGCCGGGCGCGTCGGGGAGCGGGTCGACCCCCCGCAACTTCCAGACGTCGCCAGCGGCCGCCTTGAGTCGCGACCGCGAACTCAGGAGGGCTGCCGTCTCGGCGCTAGCCACCACCTGGCCGGGTTGGGCAGCTGCCTCTACCATCGTTGCGCGGCTCACGTCCGGCCCCAAGAGCAGGTAGTGCAGAACTCCCTCCGGTTGGCCCACTGAGGCCGAAAAGAAGCGGCCGCTGTGGATGCCTATGCGCATGCGCAGTCGGTACTCCTGCCCACCGACCGAGACAAGCCGGAAGTCTGCCATCGCCGCCTGCATCTCAAAGCCGCAGGCGGCGGCCCGGGCGGCGTGCTCACGGTCGGCGAAGAAGAGGAGCAGGGCATCGCCGCCGAATTTCATCTGGACGCCACCCCAACGGTCGGCCACTTCCAGCAGTCGGTCGAAGAACCGGTTGAGGACGCCAGCCATCAGCTCGGCTCCCTCTTTGCCCAACTGGGACAGGCTTTCGGACATCGCCGTGAAACCGGTGATGTCGCAGTGCATGAGGGATCCGGTGAGCCAATGGCCCCAGATCGGTGGTTGGTCGGGATGATCGGCCCAGCGGTCGATCAGGGTTTTCGGGAGATAGGCAGCTACGACGTGCGAACTGGGTGCATGTCGCTCTGGTGTCACAGTCCTGCTACGATGCGGGGTCGAGGTGACTATCCGAATGAGACTGGGTCCGGAACTGGTCATGGGCAAGCGGATCTGACGAAGAGGGCGAGCCTGATGTGAGGCTGAGCCGGAGCACGCCACCCACGTAACCTGCATAAGCGCCCACCACGATCCGATATGCTTGTCCCGCCCGCGCCTGCCAGCTCAGGCGGGAGGTGCGGACCCCTGGCTCCGCGTCATCGTTGCAGCCGACCTCGTTCAGTTCGTCGCTCTCCGTGGCGAAGACGCCGACCACTGTGTCGTAGTTGCTTCCCGCCGTGTCCAGCGTCAGTTCGCCATCGGCGGGGGCTACGGCTTCGAACCAGAGGCTGAAGCCGTAGGCGGGCACGCAGGACAGGGGTGAGTCGTCGGCCGCCGCGGTGGCGCTGTGCGCCGACTGGACTAGTGGATATGGGCTGCCAGGGATGATGGACGAGGCGTGGGCCGCGGAATCGTTGACGGGAATGAAGCCCTGACTGAAGTTCAGGCGGAGGCGGCCAGCCGGGACTGACTGGAAGGCCGCCGCCATTAGGTAGTACGTAGATACTCCATCGGCTTGCCACACCAGTCGCGATTGCGGCGAGTTGAAATCATCGTTGCACGCCACCTCGGCTAGCTCTCCTAGCTCACCAGCATAGAGGGCGAGCACGGTGTCGAAGTCGCTGCCGAACGTGTCTGCTGCCACCGCCCGTGATGTGCCCGTCGGCGGCAGCCGGTACCACACGGACCGGCTGAAGCTGCCGAAACAGGAGGGTGAAGGGTCATCCTCGGAGGTGGCGTAGCGAAGATCCAGTTGGAAGCGCCGCGGCAGACGGGATGGGTCCACGTCTTGGGCCTGCTCTGGCTCGTCATTGCCGATGACGCCCGCGGCCAGGCAATCGATGCGGGAAATGATCTCCGAGTTTCGGGGCATCACGGCCGGCAGGTCGACCGCAGCGCAAGAGATGTCGTTGGAGCGGATGCTCCAAGCTTGTACAGTGGCTTCCTTCACACCCGAATAGCGGCCACGGAGGAACCAAGGCTGGTCAGCCACGGGCGGCCACATCGCAGCGCACTCGCCGACACCGAAGCTGCCTCGAACGCTGTCCCCGAAAAGCGAAGGCTGCTGCCAGATGGGGACCTCGCACCCGGGCTGTTCTGCGTCTCCCACACCCACCGAGAAGGACAGCGCGTCGATCGCGGGTGCCTCGACATCGATGAAGGCGAAAACGGACCCTCCGCCAAGTGCAGCCCCCACGTCCATGAGCCCGGCTCCATCCCAGTTCGGATGGTTATCGTCCGGGAGGTCGCGAGCGGTGTCCCGAATGATCTGGCGCACCTCCTCGTTGGTGCGAGCGGGATCCTGGGAGAGGAGGAGAGCCGCCAGTCCGGAGACGATTGGTGTGGAGAAAGAGGTGCCGAGGTTCGCTCCATAGGCGTTCCCGGGGAGGGTAGAGACGATGTCGATGCCGGGAGCGGCGATATCCACCTCGGATCCCCACTGGCTGAAGAAGGCGCGCGTATCGGGGCTTTCGGGCGGGCCGGAGGCAGCGACGGCGATGGTGTGAGGACTTGATGCCGGAAAGGCCACGCAGTTCAGGTCGAAGTTGCCGGCGGCGGAGAGGATCACAGCGCCGTGGTCGTCGTGGGCCTGACGCAAGGCGTCATCGACCAGCGAGTCATCTGGGCAGGTGCCCGCCTGTGGCGGCAGGGCCAGGCTGAGATTCTCGACATGGGCACCGTTGTGAGCGGCATAGAGGATGCCCGAGGCCAGCTGCTCCGTGGTGCCGACGCCCTGCGCGTCCAGCACCCGCACCGGCATGATGGCGACGTCCCAGGCCACGCCGGCTACGCCCACGCCGTTGTTCGACTCGGCGCCGATGATCCCGGCGACGAACGTGCCGTGTCCGTCGTAGTCGGAGACTTCTCCGCTGGGCGGATCGCTCATGAAACTGCAGCCGTTGACATCGTCGATGCATCCGTTGCCGTCGTCGTCCAGACCATTTCTGACTTCGTGCCCGTTGGCCCATATCCTCTCGTCTAGCTCCGGATGGTTGATGTCGACGCCGCCGTCCAGGACGGCGACGACAACTGAAGGGCTGCCGGTCTCCACGTCCCAACCGGCGGGCGCGTTTATCGCTGCGTAGTAGGGTTGCTGGGCCTCCAGGTAGCGAGGGTCGTCCGGTGTATGGGCGCTGGAGTACAGGTAGTTGGGTTGGGCCAGGGCGATCATGGGGTCGGCACGCAGCTCGGACACGGCTTGATCGACCGATTCGTCCGGTGGCAGATCGATGCGCCATACGTCGAGCAGCGGATTGTAGTGGACAGCAGCGGCGGTTGCCAGCAGAGATGGCGACAGTCGCTGTAGTCCTCCCTCGTGGTAGCGCACCAGAACTTGCCCGGGCACTCTATCACCGCCCATGGAAGCGAACGGTGCGGCCACTCCCCCGCCTCCGCTGGCGCCTAATATCAGCAAAAGGACCAGGAGGCTCCAGGCCCGGTGCGCGCTCACCGCGCGCCTGTCTCCAGCGGTATGGGGGCCTCTCCTAGGTCCAGGAGTGTTCCGATGCCGGAGAGGACGCAATCCCGCTGGCCAATTGCCAGCAGCCACGACTGTGGGCCCGCCGACTCTGCGGTTCGCAAGCTCATGTCCGGAGCCTAGGGCGTACATCTGTTGTCGTTGAAGTATGGCTTGAACGGCAGCAACTCCAGCAGGTTGTTCGCGCCATCGGCAAACAGGTCGTAGCGCCGGCCGTACCGCGGGTCCATCGGGTCGGTGGCGTTGAAGTGCGCTTTGAACGGGAGCAGGTCGAGTAGATTCGGCACCTGGCTGTCGTCCCAGTCCGGCGGCCACGCGTCCGGGTCCTCGTCGTTCATGTCCGGCGTGGCGGCGCAGGCCGTTTCGGGGTCGGTCAGTGTGAAGAGCTCGATGCCCAGATCGAACTCGTCGCCGTCGAGGTCGACGGCCAGTTCGGTATCAACATCGCAGGGGCGCATGGGGATGACGGTTTCGCCGCGGATAACGGCCTCCAGGTAGATGACGGCCTCGCCGTAGGTGAACAGGGAATCGCCGTCGGGGTTGGCCGTGTAGTCGTCGGCAGCCAACGGGTCGAGGCAGGATGTGCTGGGGGCCGGATCGGGCCAGGGCGGATCGGGCGGGGAGTAGAGGTCGCTGGAGATGTACTCCACCAGGTCGCCCAGGTAGTCCTTGTCGCAGTCATCATCGAATTGGGGCTCGCGACCGGTGGAGATGCACGTGCCCGCCGGCTCGCTGCCGTCGGGCAGGAAGTCGTTGTCGTCATCGGGGTCGCAGGCATCGCCGCCCCATTTGTCGCTGCGCAGGAAGGGCGCGCCCAGAACGTCGCTCGGGGCTCCTTCGGGGTCGCCCAGCGTGCTGCGCAAGAACGGTTGCGAGCCGACATCGCCGGGGCCGGTGTCGCTGTCGAAATCCGTCTGGTCTCCCACGCCGGGTTCGCCGGCCTCATCCTCGCCGTTGGGCGTCAGAGGGCAGTTGTCCTCGTCGTTGAGGACACCGTCATTGTCCAAGTCGCCGCAGCCGCAATCCTCGAGGTCGATGCCGCCACATTCCTCCAGCTCGTCCCCGTCGTTGTCGAGCCCGTCGGAGCAGACGAGGGGGTTCCAGAGGGACGTTTCCGGCACGCTCTTCACATCGCTGTCATTGGTACCTAGAGCGGTTTCAAGGGAGGCGCACAGACCGTCTTTGTCCAAGTCGTCGTCGTCGATGCACTCGGGCTTCCCGCCGTTGAAATGCTGGGTAGCGCCGTTGGGGAGCGTGGTGTCGTCGTCACACACGTCGCCGATTTCGTCGCCGTCCAGATCGCTCTGATCCGCGTTGGAGAGCACAAGGCAGTTGTCCTCGGTGTCGTTGACTGTGTCGCAGTCCCAGTCGTCGGTGCATGATGTGAGGGCCAGAAATCCCGCACCTTCGCCGTCTGGATCGCAGAGGGTGGGGATGCCGTCGCCGTCGGCGTCGCCGGGGGGCGAGACGAGGCGGGGGTTCCAGGGATCGGGATCGCTCTGGTCGGGGAGGGTGTCCCCATCGTTGTCTTCTTCATTGACGCATGTGTCCAGGCTGTTCTCAATGCCGTCGCCGTCCTTGTCGGGCTGTGTCGTCACACGGGTAAAGAACCGTTCAGTTTCGCCGGCGGAGGGGTTGGTAAGGAGCGTCCAGTCGCCTTCGTCGGAGGCAGTGCTCGGGTTGTCCAGGCTGATGGCGTAGCGGAACTGCCGCATGTCAAAGGGAGTGCAGAAGGCGCTTATGCCGCCTGTGAAGGGTGACACCGTGGGGTCTCCCAGCACGAAGATGGCGTTGTAGCCCTCAGGGGTATCTTCGTCTATCAGAGTGTCACCGTCGTCGTCGACAAGGGGGGTAACCTCCTCGTCCACGTCCCCGTCACCGTCATTGTCGAGGGGGACAGGGTTATAGATGAGGACGTTGAGGACGGTGGCAGAGGTTGGGCCCTGCCAGGAGCCGAAGAGGCGGGCGAGGGGGAGGGGGTCTTCGTCGATGCGGCCGTCGCCGTCGTTGTCCTCGTCGTCCCACGGGTCTCCGTCGTCGTCGACGTCGATAGCGGCGTCGTCGTTCACGTCCACGCTGCCGTCGATGATGCCCACGCCCGCGATGATGCCGTCGTCACTGGCGTCCACGGCAGTGTCGCCGTCGATGTCCATGCCGCCGTCAATAACTTGATAGCCCAAGTAGTCGCCGTCGTCGTCGACGCCGATAACGGTGTCGCCATTCACGTCGACGCCCCCATCGATGACGGGGATTCCCCCTGGCGGGTCCTCGTCCACGCGGCCGTCGCCGTCGTTGTCGAGCCCCGGCAGATCTACGAGGAAGCTGGGCATCAGGTCGACGCCGTCGGGGAGCTCATTGGTGTTGGCGTCGTTGAGGAGGTTGCTGAAGTCGGCGCCGGCGTCGATCGTCTGGGTAGGGTCGGTAGAGGCGTCCACAAGGGTGAAGTTGACCGGCAGGGAGGTGTTGCAGGTGTGGCTTGGCGACATCGAGGTCGTGACGGCAGTGGTCAGCGCTTCCCGAATGGCGCCGTTGGGGACGGCACCGCCCGGGGCGATAGACCAGTCGGGGTCGGTAACGGTGACGATGCCCCCAATGAACTCGTGCAGCATCTTAGGCGCAGGCTCCATCAGGCGGCCCCGCAGCTCCGAGTTGGCGCCGTTGGTGGAGGCAACGGCCTCGAGTCCGACGATGTGGGCGTCCTCGCAGGCGTCGCCG
>CAYFYG010000122.1:0-1761 GCA_964347225.1 uncultured Dehalococcoidia bacterium
ACCAACCGCGAATTGACGAAGACCCTGGGCCGCGTCCTCGGCCGTCCCACCCTCTTCCCCCTACCAGCCTTCGCCGCGCGTCTCGCCTTCGGTGAGGTGGCGGACGAACTGCTCCTCGCCAGCCAGCGGGTGGAGCCCGTTCGCCTCCTGGCCAGCGGCTACGGCTTCCGCTTCCCCGACCTGGAAGGAGCCCTACGCCATCTCCTGGGGAAGTGATGGAAGGGCCCGTGTCTACCGGAGACCGTTTGATCCTTCTCGTCGGGGCCACCGGCTACATCGGCGGGCGCCTGCTGAGAGCGCTCGAGGATGGCGGAGTCCGGCTGCGCTGCCTGGCCCGCCGACCCGAGTTCCTGCGCGAGAGAGTCGGCGCCTCGACGGAGGTCGTCAAGGGCGATGTCCTCGACCCGGAATCGCTGGCAGGGGCGCTGGCGGGAGTGGACACGGCCTACTACCTCGTTCACTCCATGGGTTCCGGCCGTGACTTCGCGAGAAAGGACCGGAGCGCCGCCGAGAACTTCGCCCGTGCGGCGAGGACCACAGGGGTCCACCGCATCATCTACCTGGGCGGCCTGGGCAGCGGTCCCGATCTCTCCCCTCACCTGGCCAGCCGGCAGGAGGTAGGCCGCATACTGCGGGAATCGGGGGTTCCCACCATTGAGTTCCGCGCGTCGATCATCATAGGCTCCGGCAGCCTCTCCTTCGAGATGATCCGATCCCTGGTGGACAGGCTACCCGTGATGATCACGCCAAGGTGGGTGAGGATCCTCGCCCAGCCCATCGCTATCGAGGACGTCATCGCCTATCTGGCATATGCCCTCGATGTTCAGACCGAGGGGAGCACCGTGGTGGAGATCGGGGGCGCGGACCAAGTTACTTATCAGGGGATCATGCTCGGGTACGCGCGGCAACGAGGGCTCAAGCGGGTGATGATCCCAGTGCCGGTGCTCACCCCCCGTCTTTCCAGCCTCTGGCTTGGCCTAGTCACGCCACTATACGCCCGCGTGGGCCGCACACTCATCGACAGCATCACGCACGAGACGGTGGTCACTGACGGGACAGCCAGCCGACTGTTCGCTATCCGGCCGCGGGGGATCCAGGAGGCCATCGCTCGGGCTTTGACGAACGAGGATCAGGAGATCGCTGCGACCCGCTGGTCAGACGCCCTGTCGTCGCGGGGCGAACAGCCTGCTTGGGGCGGCGTGAGGTTCGGCTCTCGGATTGTGGACTCTCGCTCGGTTCGGGTGGCCTGCCCTCCCACTGTGGCGTTTGGGCCCATCAGCCGAGTCGGGGGCGAGACCGGCTGGTACTACGCCAACTGGTTGTGGCGAATCCGGGGCTTCCTGGATCTACTCGTGGGCGGCGCGGGTTTACGGCGTGGCCGCAGAGACCCAGCGTCGCTTTTGCCGGGTGACACAGTTGACTTCTGGCGGGTTGAGGCGTTTGAGCCGGATCGCCTCCTGCGGCTGTTGGCCGAGATGAAGCTACCCGGCCGCGCCTGGCTGCAGTTCGAGGTAGAGCGCGATGGGGATGGGTCCACAGTGAGACAGACCTCGATCTTCGATCCGGTGGGGCTACTCGGCCTACTCTACTGGTACGGGTTGTACCCCATCCATTCGTTGGTTTTCGCCGGGATGCTGCGCGGCATAGCCCGGGCGGCAACCCAAGAGGCTCGCAGAGGACAAGACCATGTCGCTTCCTGAGCTTCTCGCCCTCTCTCTGGCGGTCGCCGTCGGCTACATGACGGCTATCTGGCTTCTCAGC
>CAYFYG010000123.1:0-9031 GCA_964347225.1 uncultured Dehalococcoidia bacterium
TGGCAGCGCTAGCTTCGTGGAATCGCTCACCCCTGCGCAGGAGGAGACGTTGGAGGCTATGCTCAACTTCGACATGGTGGGCGTGGGGACGCAGTGGTTGTTCGCTGGCTCCGCCAGCATGACCGATCTCGCCGCGACCGAGGCGGACGAGCGCGGTCTCGACTACGTGGTCGATCGGTCACCGTCGATTGGGAGCGATCACGCCAGCTTCAGCGATGCGGGCGTGCCGGCGGTCTTCTTTCACAGCCTCTTCGAGGTCGTCGCCGACGATCCCAACTACCATACGGCGGAGGATCTGGCGGAGCATGTCCAGCCCACCCGCATGGCGGAGATCGGCGATCTGGGCCTGGCCGTGATCGATGCCCTGCTGGGCAGCCGGTAGGTTGGCCCTTTCCCCAGGGCAGAAACGGCAGCACCGGTGGACCCGCTTGCCCCTGGTTGCCCCTTGCTGTACCATGCGGCCGATGTCAGTGACCAGTCGCGGCCTCACCGTCCCTGCGCTCGCCGCGGCCCTCGCTCTGCTGCTGGCGACGGCCTGCGGCGGCGATGGCGACGGCGAACGCCCCGCGGGCCGCCTGACCGACCCTCGCACTGTGCCCACCGCCACCCCCTGGGCGGACCGCCCTGAGCCGATCATTCTGGAGCCGGGCGCCTTGACGCCCATCAGCGAAACCGGCACGGGGGACACCGGGGTGAACGGCGAGGTGGGTGATGAGGTCACGCCGGTCACGCCCTTCCAGGTAACGGTCGAGGATGCCGTCAACCGCAGGGATTCGCCTACCACCGAGAGCGGCATAGTCGGAACCGTCAATGCGGGCGATGAAGAAACGGTCATAGGGCAGGTCCGCGGCGAGGCGGTGGAGGGAGGCAACGACATCTGGTATCAGCTCGAGGACGGGAGCTTCGTCTACTCCGGCGCCGTGACGAAGGCTGAGGAGTAGCTGGGGTTCGTCACCCCAGGCGGTGGCTGCTCGGAAGGGACGGGCTGCGGGCCGTTCTCCTTACGCTCGCCTGAGCTGAGCGGGGAGCTGAGGATTGCCCGGCGGAGAACGTTGCCTGTTGTGAGACCGTGTGATAACATCTGCCGAGCGATAGGCGACTGCTATCACGCCCTTCTTCACTCATAGCCCCGACGATGGCCATCAACGAGAAGAGCAGCGAACTACAACGTCTGAAGGAACTAGCGCAGCTGGGCGGCGGCCAAAAGCGTATCGAGGCCCAGCACGGCCGCGGCAAACTCACCGCCCGCGAGCGCCTCAACATCCTCCTCGACGAGGGTACCTTCGAGGAACTGGACTCCCTGGTGGTCCACCGCAGCGTTGAGTTCGGTTTGGACAAGCAGAAGTACTACGGCGATGCCGTAGTCAGCGGCCACGGCAAGATAGACGGCCGTCTGGTCTATGTCTACTCTCAGGACTTCACGGTTCTTGGTGGCTCCCTCTCCGAGGCTGTCGGCGAGAAGATCTGCAAGGTGATGGAGATGGCGATGAAGAATGGTGCCCCCATCATCGGCCTCAACGACTCCGGCGGCGCCCGCATCCAGGAAGGCGTCGTCTCCCTCAGGGGCTACGGCGATATCTTCCTGCGCAACGTCCTCGCCTCAGGGGTGGTACCCCAGATTTCGGTCATCGTGGGGCCGTGCGCCGGTGGCGCCGTCTACTCCCCAGCCATCACCGACTTCACGTTCATGGCTGCTGGTACGTCTCAGATGTACATCACCGGTCCTGAGGTCGTCCGCGCCGTCACCCAGGACGAAGTCACCCACGAGGAGCTGGGCGGGGCCCAGGTACACTCAAGCAAGAGCGGCGTCGCCCACTTTGCCATCGAGGGTGAAGAGGACTGCCTGGCCGAGGTGCGGCGCCTTCTGTCGTTTATCCCGTCGAACAACATGGAGGATCCTCCCCTTGCGGAGCCGATGGACGACCCTGAGCGCCGCTGTGATGACCTGGCCTCGATCGTTCCCCAAGACCCCACCAAGCCCTACGACATCCGTGAGGTCATCTACTCCATCGTCGATGACGGGGACTTCCTGGAGGTGCACCCGTCCTGGGCCGCCAACATCACCGTCGGATTCGCCCGCATGGCGGGTAGGTCGGTGGGCATCGTGGCGAACAATCCGATGATCCTGGCCGGAGTTCTCGATATCGACTCGTCGCGCAAGGGGGCCCGCTTCGTCCGCTTCTGCGACGCCTTCAATATCCCTATCGTGACCCTGGCCGACGTGCCGGGCTATCTGCCGGGCACTGCCCAGGAGCACGGCGGCATCATCAGTCACGGGGCCAAGCTGATCTATGCCTATTCAGAGGCCACGATCCCCAAGGTTACTGTCATCGTGCGCAAGGCCTACGGCGGCGCCTACCTCGTCATGGGCTCGAAGCACATGCGTGCCGACATCAACTTCGCCTGGCCCTCGGCGGAGATCGCCGTGATGGGGCCGGACGGCGCCGTCAACATCATCTTCCGCCGCGAGATCGAGGCCGCTGCCGATCCCGAGGCGAAGCGCAAAGAGCTTGTGGAGCAATACCGCGGGCAGTTCGCCAACCCCTACGTCACCGCCTCCCGCGGCTTCATCGACGACGTGATCGAGCCCGGCGACACGCGGCTCAAGATCATCGGCGCTTTGGAGATGCTCCAGAACAAGACGGATAGCAACCCGCCTAAGAAGCACGGCAACATACCGTTATAGGTCCCGGCCGGCATCAGTAGCGATCTGGGGTCCGCCGACAGGACCGCTGCCGGTAAGGGAGGGTTTCCAGGATTGCTCATGGCTGAACATACGGGACGCGAAACGAGATGCCGCACCATGGGAAGAGGGCGAGGGGTTCTTGTCTAGTAGCAGCTCTGAGGTGACGGTATTGGAGGACACGAGAGGGACGGTGGCAGCTATCATGGCCGCCGTCAGCGCCTACCTGGAAGAGGAAGAAAAGGCTCGTGTGGCGGCCGTGCCAGAGGCTAGACGCCTCGCTCCAATCAGCCTGTGGCGGGTGTTTGGTCGTCGGGAAGCGATGAGGCCGCGGGTCGCGTGGCGCAGGAGAATGGTCTAGAGAAGGGCAAGGAGGAAGGCGGACACATGATTCCGGCAAGCGAATTGACCGCCGAAAAGGTAAAGACGAGGCCGAAGGCGAAAAACGCGGTCAAGATATGTGATATCACCCTCCGGGACGGCCATCAGTCTCTGTTAGCTACGCGGATGCGCACCGAGGACATGGAATTCCTCGCCGATGAGATAAACAAGTGCGGCTTCTATGCCATGGAGGTGTGGGGTGGAGCCACTTTCGACGTCCCCCATCGCTTCTTGGGTGAGGATCCCTGGGAGAGGCCGCGAATTCTCAAGAAGCTGATACCCAAGACCAAGTTCATGATGCTCCTCCGGGGACAGAACCTAGTCGGCTATCGGAACTACGCCGACGACATGGTCAGAGCCTTCGTCCACGAGGCAGCTGAGGCGGGGATCGACATCTTCAGGGTGTTCGATGCGCTGAACGATGAGCGGAATCACGAGATGGCTTACAAGGCCATCAAAGAGACCGGAATGCATATCCAGGGAGCGATATGCTATTCGCTTACGCAGCCCCGCTTGGGTGGGCCTGTCTACAACATCGACTACTTTGTGAGCAAGGCGCTCATCCTTCAGGATATGGGGGCCGACTCCATCTGCATCAAGGATCAGGCTGGACTCATATCGCCCTACGATGCCTATGACTTGGTCAAGGCGCTCAAGGAGCGTCTGCGCGTACCGGTGCAGCTCCACACTCACTACACCAGCGGGCAGGCCAGTATGGCTCACCTGAAAGCCGTGGAGGCGGGCGTCGATGTCGTCGACACTTCCCTGGCTCCGTTTGCCCACCGTACCTCTCACCCGGCGATCGAGCCGTTGGTGGTGACGCTTTACGGCACGGAGAGAGATACTGGGCTTGACGTTGACCAACTGATCAAGTGCGATCGAATGCTGGAGGAGATAGCCCCCAAGTATAGGGATTTCCTCGACACGTCAAAGATGGCGGTTATCGATCCTGAGGTGCTGTCGCACCAGATCCCCGGCGGCATGACCTCCAACTTCGTCTCCCAGCTGAAGGCTGCCAACGCGCTGCATCGACTGCACGAATGCCAGGAGGAGACGATGCGGGTGCGGGAGGAGCTGGGCAGCCCGCCGCTGGTCACACCCTCAAGCCAGATCGTGGGCGTGCAGGCAGTGCAGAACGTCCTTGCGGGGCGCTACAAGATGATCAGCAAAGAGGTAAAGGACTACTGCTGGGGCCTCTACGGCAAGCCGCCGCTCCCGGTGGACCGAAAGGTGCAAAAGGCGGTCCTCAAGGGATATGAGCGAGGCGAAAAGCCGATCACGGTTCGTGCCGCCGATATGCTGGAGCCGGAGCTTGAGAAGGCCAAGGAAGACACGAAGGACATCGCCAAGAGCCTCGCCGATACCCTGATATATGGCATTTACCCCACCACCGGGATGAGGTTCCTGAGGCACAAGAACGGCCTGGACAAGGACATCCCGGATGACTGGAAGCCACCCAAGGCGCCAAAGAGCCTCGAGCAGGTGCAGGAGGAGGAAAGACTCATCGAGCTGGCCAAAGCGGGCAAGTTGGTGGAAAAGCGGGAAGTCGCAGCGCCACCGAAGGGCCCCGGTACGCGGACTTTCAACGTGTTTGTGGGGGATGAGTACTATGAGGTGGACGTAGAAGCGGTTGGAGGTTCGTTGCCAAATCCCGTCGCGTCGCCCTCCGCTGGAACCGCTGCGCCTACCAGGGCAGCGCCAAGGTCAGCGGCACCGGCCGCGCCGGCGGTGAAGGCTGAGAGCAAGCAAGCGGCATCGGCAGGCGCGCCGGTAGAGGTCGCTGCTGGAGAGGTGGCTATCACAGCTCCCATGCCGGGAATGCTCATCCGCTATGAGGTGGAGGTGGGGGATCGGGTCAAGGCTGGCGATGTGGTGGTTGTATTTGAAGCGATGAAGATGGAAAATAACATTCCCAGCCCGATTGACGGGATAGTCAGGGCGCTCAACTTTGCCGCGGGAGCTTCAGTACCCCAAGACGGGGTGATGGCGATAATCAGCCCCTAGGGCACCCGAGCAGCGGAGAAGGCAAAGGCACCAGCAGCTCCCGGATGACCGGTTGCGTCATCCGCGCGAACATGGGGCCCGACCAGGGGGCGAAGGAGGGGGATACCCTCCTGCTCAACGACGCGATGAAGACCGAGAGCGGGGTGCTGGCGCCTCAGGTGGGTAGCGTCACCAGCGACGTTGTGCTCTCGATCCCCTCGATGGTCCGGATCTTCCCCCCCAGTATCGGTGGGATATCCTGAAGATTCTCCACCTCAATCTCTGCGATGATGTCGTAGGGGCCCATCACTTCGTGCAGCTCCACGATACCGGCGATTTCGCGCATCGCCTCAATCACCCGTCTCGTCTTGCCGGGATCGGTAACAACGAGAACGTAGGCCTTCACTGCCATGAGACGCTCCTAACGATGCTGATGCGAGGACCGGAACGCCGCAAATTATACAACAAGAGTGGCCTTCTCAGGGAGCTGAAGCCGGACACCTGCAACTCATCATGTTAAAATAAGTGTGGGCTTTCTAAATTGCTGAAACTCTCTGTTCTTGCCGGGTGCGAGACCGAAATCAGGCGGCTGTTCATTTGAGCACCGCTCAGCGTAAAATGGTGCGTGGCCTCGCGTCCTCGGGATGGAGAGCGCGGGGTAAGAGGGGGAGCGAGGCGTGGCCAGAGACGACTTCATCATCCGAATAGGCGGCGATACGGCCATCGGCGGCGTCATTAGCACCGGCGAGAACTTCACCACGGCCGCTGCCCGCACAGGCTTCCACACTTTCAGCTTTCGCACCTATCCCTCCGAGATCAAGGGCGGGCACGCCTGGTTCCAGGTTCGGGTCTCCAACCGACCCGTCTACTCCTTAGGCGATGGCTGCGACGTCCTCATCGCCTTTGACCAGGAGGCCTACGAGCTTCACCGCGGGAACCTGAGCCAGGGTGGAGTCCTTATCTACGACTCGGGTCTAGTGGAGCCCGCTGCGGGCGGCGACATCGTCAGCTATGGCATCCCCTTCCAGAAGATCGCTCGTGAGGAGCTGGAGTTTGTCCGCGGCACTAATGTCCTCGTGCTCGGTGTCATGGCGGGGCTGTTCGGGCTTCCGCCGTCGTCGCTGGAGGAGATGGTGCGGACCCGGTACAAGCGCCGCGCCGAACTGGTAGAAAAGAACATTGAGGCCCTCAATCACGGCTACGAGTACACCAAGAAGATCGAGAAAGAGGACAAGTTCTGGTTGGGCGCTGCCGACAACGTGGCGCGGCTGGTCATGAGCGGTAACGCTGCCATCACCGCCGGCGCCCTGCACGCAGGCTGCCGCTACTTCGCGGGCTACCCCATAACCCCCGCCACGGACATCCTGGAGACGATGGCTGCGCAGCTCCCGCGCTTCGGCGGCGTCTGCCTCCAGGCCGAGGACGAGATGGCAGCTATGGCCTCTCTCATCGGGGCCTCCTATGCCGGCACAAAGGCCATGACCGCCACCTCCGGGCCGGGCTTCTCCCTGATGACGGAGCTGCTGGGTCTGGCCTCTATGGCCGAGATACCGGTCGTCATCGTGGACGCCCAGCGCGCCGGCCCCAGCACCGGCATGCCGACCAAGCTGGAGCAGGGCGACCTCTTCCAGGCCATTTACGGTGGCCACGGCGATTTCCCCCGCATAGTCGTTGCGCCCGCCTCCGTGGAGAACTGCTTCCAGGTCAGCGTTCTGGCCTTCGCGCTGGCCGAGAAGTACCAGTGCCCAGCCATCATCCTGTCGGACCAGTCCCTCTCGCATCGCACGGAGACGATTGAGGAGGTGGACATCGACCCTCTTCCCGTCGTGGACCGCCTCCGGCCGGACGGCGTCGATCCCGAGAGCTACCTCCGCTATCAGTTCACCGACAGCGGCGTGTCGCCGATGGCCGTTCCCGGCCTGGACCTCCACACCTACGTGGCCCCTGGCTTGGAGCACGACGAACAGGGCCGTCCTGTGCGGTCGCCGGAGGCGCACGAGAAGATGACGGAGAAGCGGTTTCGCAAGCTGGCCACCGCCCGTCAAGAGATTGACAACGCTGAGCTCTGCCCTCGCTATGGTGCCGACGACGCGGAACTGGGCATCATCGGTTGGGGTGCCACCGAAGGCTCGATCCGGGAGGCAGTGGATCGGGCCCTGGCCGCTGACATCAAGGTGGCGATGATGCACCCGCGTGTGCTCAACCCGCTACCGGAGGAACAGCTCAAGGAGTTCATCGGTTCCGTCAAGCACGTCCTGGTGCCGGAGGTGAACTACCAGGGGCAGTTCGCCCATCATCTGGCCGCCAACCTGGGCATAGAGCCGATACGCCTGAACAAGATCGGGGGCCTTCCCATCACGCCGGGCGAGGTATACGGCAAGATACGGGAGGTATTGGCGCATGCCTGACGGGGCCAAACTCGGGCATGCACCGAGGGTGGAGGCGCTGACCGCCAAGGAGTACAGGAGCGGCGTCAAGCCGACCTGGTGTCCCGGCTGCGGCGACTTCGGTGTGCTGAGCGCCACCGCCAAGTCGCTGGCCGCTCTTCAACTCCAGCGGCACGAGGTCGTCGTCGTCTCCGGTATCGGCTGCTCCAGCCGCACCCCGTACTTCATGAAAACGTACGGCTTTCACAGCGTGCACGGCCGGGCCGTGCCCATCGCTACGGGGATGAAGCTGGCGAACCCAGAACTGACGATCCTGGTGATGGGCGGCGACGGCGACCTGATTTCGATCGGGGCTGGCCACTTTCCCCCCGCCGCCGCCCGCAACGTGGACATCACCTGCGTCATGATGGACAACCAGACGTACGGTCTCACCAAGGCTCAGTCCTCACCGACTTCTTCCATGGGCCACAAGTCCAAGTCCACACCCTATGGAGTGGTTGCCAAGCCGATAGACCCCGTTCTGTTCGCCCTTGCCAACGGGGCGACGTTCGTGGCCCGCGGCTACTCGGCCCGGCCGAACGAACTCAGCGAACTGATCGCGGAGGGGATCAAACACCCCGGCTTCTCGTTCGTCCACGTCCAGAGCCCCTGCGCGGAGTTCTTGAACACCTATGACTACTACGACGAGCACGTCGAGGACCTGCCGCCCGACTGGGACCGGCACGACCTGAAGACGGCCCTGGAGCTGGCCCTCACTGAGGAGAAGGTCCACCTGGGCGTCTTTTACGAGGAAGAGCGCCCCGTCTACAGCAGTGTGGTGCGCCGGTTCGAGTCGGAACCCAAGCAGTTCGATCTCGCCGAGTACCTGAAACGTTTCAGTTAGCGATCGGGAACATCACCGACAGGAGGAGTGTGAATTGGCCCAGAACCTGACCCGGAAGATCCTTGCCGACCACCTAGTATCCGGCGAACTCACGCCCGGCAGCGAGATCGGCGTTCGCGTGGACCAGACCCTCACCCAGGACGCTACCGGCACCATGGCCTATCTGCAGTTCGAGGCGATGGGCATCCCCAGGGTGCGGACCAAGCTGTCCGTGTCCTACATCGATCACAACATGCTCCAGACAGGGTTCGAGAACGCCGACGACCACCGCTTCCTCCAGAGTGTAGCCGCCAAGTACGGCATCTACTTTTCCCGGCCTGGCAACGGCATCTGCCATCAGGTCCACCTGGAGCGCTTCAGCACCCCGGGTGACATTCTTCTGGGGTCGGACAGCCACACGCCGACCTCCGGCGGCGCCGCCATGCTGGCCATCGGTGCCGGCGGCCTGGACGTCGCCGTCGCGATGGCAGGAGGACCGTTCAACGTGATGATGCCGAGGGTCGTTGGGGTGCATCTCAAAGGGCAGCTCCAGCCCTGGGTCGCGGCCAAGGACATTATCCTCGAACTCCTGCGCCGTCTCACCGTCAAGGGCGGCGTGGGCAAGATCATCGAGTACTTCGGTGAGGGCGTTGCCTCTCTCAGCGTGCCGGCACGTGGAACCATCACCAATATGGGTGCCGAGCTCGGTGCCACCACCTCTGTCTTCCCCTCCGA
>CAYFYG010000124.1:0-2703 GCA_964347225.1 uncultured Dehalococcoidia bacterium
GCGTGCCGGGCGGGCCATCGGAACCGGATACCGGAGGTACAGGCGCGCGCCTCCTCCCCGACGCTTGCTGCACTCCCGCGCGCGCCGTTGACACCCATCGAGCCCAGGCGCACAATGCCTGCATGGCCACCTCTATCGGGCGGCTGACGGCTCCATCCGGTGGGCCGAATCGGGCGAATCCCCAGTGAAGTGCTAGAGAGGAGACGAAGCCATGACAGACGTGTCCATCACCGCATCGGATAACGGGCCCTACATCGTGAAGGGTCAGTTCAGGCTCGTCGACGGCGCTGGCAACGAGTTTCAGGTGAAGGAGACTGCTGCCCTATGCCGCTGCGGGCAGTCGGAGAACAAGCCATTCTGTGACGGAACCCACGGCAAAGTGAGGTTCCAGAGCGCTCCGAGAGCTAGCTGAGAGGACGACTTCTCCTAGCGAGCCGTGCGTCTAACGTAGGCTCGTCTGACACACGCTTAGCGCGGCCGCGCGATGCCTCGCCCCCCCGGCCAATCGATCTTTGACTCCTCTCCCCTCCAGCGCTATGCTTGCTGCCGATAGTAGGAGCGATGCCGCGCGGGACTCCAGATCCCCTCCTACACAAGCGCCGGCGGTGGTGTCACAGTCTTCTCAAGGGCTGGCGAGCCGTGCGCGCTGCGACCGAACCATGTTCTTATGCCATATCAAGAGCAGTTTGAGGAGGTCAAGGAATGCCGGAGTTCTTGAATCCGTTCAGTGGCAAAGTGCCGGAGCGCAAGCTCACCCTCGAAGAGCTGATCCGGGCGATCCGTCTGGACCTCGCTGCTGAGCATGAGGCGGTCCACCTCTACATGGCCCACTCCGAGGCCACTGACCATCCCCTGGCCAAAAAGGTTCTCATCGACATCGCCGATGAAGAACGGGTCCATGCGGGCGAATTCGCCCGGTTGCTCAACATCCTGACGGGGAATGAGGATGAGCTACTGGCGGAGGGTGCCCGCGAGGTCGATGAGATGGCTGCTGAGGGGGGCGGGTAGCTGCGGGAACTCCCTGGCGTCGGGCACCCAGTTTGGGCCCCTCGCGGGACTCACCGTAGCTGCCTTCGTGGTAGGCGGAGTGTCACATGGATGGCGTACGTAGTTTGCGAACGCGTCGGCTGGAGTCTAATGGCCGACCGCGTTCGGATAGCGCTAGAGGATGAAGTACAAGCGCATAGATGAATACGGGATCATTGGAGACTTACATACGGCTGTGCTAGTCGGGACAGACGGGTCCATCGACTGGTGCTGTCTGCCCCACTTCGACTCGTCGAGCATCTTCGCTGCCATCCTGGACATCAACAAGGGGGGCCACTTCAAGGTGGCCGGCGTGGGCGAGGTCGACCGGCGGCAGATGTACTACCCTGAGAGCAACGTCCTCATCACGCGCTTTTCCGAGTCGGCTGGGGTGGTACAGGTTATGGACTTCATGCCCATCGATGAGGGCCAGGCCGAGTCAGAACACCCCCACGCCATCGTCCGTCACGCTCAATGCGTGCGCGGGGAGACCCGTGTGCGCATGGAGTGCTTCCCGGCATTTGACTACGGACGAGCCTCGCATCGGGTGATTGAGCACGAGGGTGCGGTGGTGTTCGAGTCGGAAGGCGGGGAAAGGCTCGGGCTCGCGATCACCAGGCCCTACGAGATCCACGACGGTGGAGTTGTCTCAGAGTTCACTCTTCGGGAGGGAGAGGGTACCGCGTTCGTGCTGCGTCTCCTCCCGCCCGGTGAGGAGTGCATACATTGTGGCGAGGAGCAAGCCTGGCAGCTTTCCCAGCGGACCATCGACTACTGGCGTCGATGGCTGGCGAAAGCGACCTACCAGGGGCGATGGCGAGAGGTGGTGCACCGATCGCTCCTCGTCCTGAAGCTGCTGACCTTCGCTCCCACAGGAGCCATCGTGGCCGCGCCCACGACCAGTCTGCCCGAGTCCGTCGGAGGTCCGCGGAACTTCGACTACCGCTACACATGGCTGCGGGACGCGGCGTTCACTTTGTACGCCTTCATGCGGGTCGGACTGACTGAAGAGGCGAGGCAGTTCATGCGGTGGCTCGAGGGCTGCCTGCTGGACTTCGACGAAAAGGACGGACTGCGCAGCGTCTACGCTGTCGAGGGGCACCAGATTCCTGCGGAGCAGGAACTGCCGCACTTGGAAGGGTACAAAGGGTCAAGACCAGTGCGCATCGGGAACAATGCCGCTGGCCAGTTCCAACTGGACGTCTACGGCGAATTGATGGACTCCGTCTACCTATACAACAAATACGGAACGCCCATCTCCTACGACCTGTGGACGCAGATCCGCCGCATCCTCGACTGGGTCGCAAGGAACTGGCGCCGGCCCGACCAGGGAATCTGGGAGGTGCGCGGCGGGCGGCACCACTTCGTCTACTCCAAACTGATGTGTTGGGTAGCCCTGGATCGCGGCCTGCGACTGGCAGCCAAGCGATCGTTCCCGGCTAACCGGGAGGTCTGGGAGCGGGAAAGGGACTGGATATACGAGGATCTCATGGCTCACGGCTGGAGCAGCGATCGAAGCGCCTTCGTTCAGCACTACGATTCGCGCGCCCTTGACGCGGCCAATCTCATCATGCCCCTGGTCTTCTTCGTCTCTCCTTCGGACCCGCGCATGGTCTCAACGGTGGACGCAACGCTCAGGGAACTGACGAGTGACAGCCTTGTAAGACGATACGACCC
>CAYFYG010000125.1:0-2048 GCA_964347225.1 uncultured Dehalococcoidia bacterium
GACGAGCCCACCGGCGACCTGGATAGCACCAACGCCAGCGAGATCATGGACCTCCTCTGTGACCTCAACGAGAAGCACCATCAGACGTTTGTGCTCGTGACCCACGCCCTTGAGGTTGCGGAGAGGACGGGCCGCATCATCAAGATGCAGGACGGCCAGATCATCAGCGACCATCGCATCATCAATCGCGAAGCGGGCATCTGGGGACCGGCTGAGGCGGCCGAGACCGCCTAGGGGTAGGCATGGACGACCTGTTCGGACTATCCATGAACACCATCATGCTCGTGCTGCTTGGCGTCTTGGCTGTTGCGTTCCTCTCGGTGGGCTATGTCGTGCTGCGCAGCCGCGTCATGTTTAGGATGGGCCTGCGCAACATGCCGCGGCGCATCGGGCAGACGGTCCTGATCGTCATCGGCCTCATGCTCAGCACGCTCATTATCTCCGCCGCCTTCACCACTGGCGACACGGTAGACTATAGCCTCAGCAACACCTCCTTCACCCTCCTGGGCCACGTGGATGAAGCTATCTATACGCGAGGGGAAGAGGGGGCTCCGAATGAGATCGAGTCCACTATCCCCCAGGAGGCGAACGACAAGCTCAGGGCCGCCCTGGAGGACGCCGACGACCTCAACATCGACGGCTACCTGCCGACGCTCTTCGAGGCGGTCCCGATTCTCAACCCGGAGGCCGGTCTCAGCGAGCCCAACGGCACCTTCGCGGGCCTGGATGCGGGCTCCCTCGACGGCTTCCCGGACATCATCTCTACTACCACAGGCGAGATCCTCGACCTCGGGTCCCTGGCGGATGACGAAGCCTTCATGAATGAGAGCGGCGCTGATGAGCTGGCCGCCGAGCCGGGGGACCAGGTGCAGGTCTTCGTGCAGGGCCTTCCCTATAAATTCACCATCGTGGATGTGGTCGAGGACCGCTTCACCACCGGCGTTGGCGACTTCGAGGCTAAGGAGGGGCTGGTAACCAGGCTGGACACCCTCCAGGAGATCTTCGACCGCCCGGGCGAGGTGAACGTGATCGCCATCTCCAACGCGGGAGGCGTAAGGGATGCCGTCGAACTCTCCGACGATGTGGTCGCCACCCTCGAGGGGATCATCGCCGACGAGGGCCTTGCGCCGACCAACGTCAGATCAGACGACGTCGCTCTCGTAGTCGAGAACGTCAAGCAGGACCTCGTTGAGGACTCCGAGGCGGCGGGCAACGTCTTCGCCACCTTCTTCCTCGTCTTCGGCCTCTTCTCCATCGCCGCCGGCATGCTCCTCATCGTCATGATCTTCGTCATGCTTGCCGCCGAGCGCCAGCCGGAGATGGGCATGGCGCGTGCGGTCGGAACCAAGCGTGGACACTTGATCCAGATGTTCATGTCGGAGGGCATGGCCTATAACGTCCTCTCCGCCATGGTTGGCGCCGGCCTCGGCATCCTCATCGCCTTCGGCATCGCGGAGATCATGGCCCGTATCTTCTCCGAGTTCGGCCTCAGCATCGAGCCTCACGTCACCCTGCGAAGCGTTGTGATCTCCTACAGCCTCGGCGTCGTCTTGACCTACCTGACAGTCGTTTTCTCCTCCTGGCGCGTCTCCAACCTCAACATCGTCGCGGCCATCCGTGACCTCCCCGCGATCGAGGCGACGAATCCGGAGCAGACCACCCTGATCGGGTATCTCCGCGGTGTCCTCAACGCTTTCGTCGCCGCGGGGATCTTCCTCATCTCCCTCATCGTCGCCTTGCGCTTTGCCGATGTCGCTCCGCTGTTCCTTGTCGTCGCCCTTGTCGGCCTCGTCGGCCCCTGGCTGTACCTCCTCCGAGGCCACAACTTCAGTGCCCCCGCCGAAAAGCGAATCGCCCGACGGCCGGTCCCCAGGTGGCCCCTCCTCGCGCTTCCCTTCTACCTGCCGGCTCTCCTCCTCGTGCGCATCGCGCGCGATCGCCGGCCCCGCAACGTCCCCACCTGGCTCATCATCCTTGGAATCGTCGTGGCGCCGCTTGGGCTCCTCCTGGTGGCTCTGCAGGATCGTGAGCGCCCCATCGCCTGGGCC
>CAYFYG010000126.1:0-3523 GCA_964347225.1 uncultured Dehalococcoidia bacterium
AATCGGCCGGTTGCTGGTTGGCGCCAGTGGCCAGGGCGAATATCGTGTCGCCGTCCACGGGGGTGTGGGCGGGGCGGACGGCCCGCGTCAGCCCGGCCTGGGCCATCACCGCCAGCCGGTAGCAGTCGGACTTGAACAGGGCGGCGTCCGTGGCTACAACGCCGATGGTACTGTTGGGGTCGCCGGCGAAGGGCGATAGGCCTGGCCGCGAGCGCAGGACGGTGAGGGTGTCGGCGAAGCCTCCGTCGTCGGAGCGCGGCCCCGCCGCGACACGCCCGCTCTCCGGGTCCACGACCTCGCCGAAGCTGTTCACCGCCACCAGGGCTGCGACGGTCAGGCCGTCCTCGGTGACCTCACGGGCGCTGCCGATGCCACCTTTCAGGGCCCGCTCCGGCCCCAGGGCCTTTGCCACGGTGGCGCCCGTCCCCGCCCCTACACTGCCCTCGCTAGGCGGGCCGGCGGAGGCAGCGTCGCAAGCGGCGTAGCCCGCCGCCGCGTGCGGGCGCACGTCCGGGCGCCCCAGCGAGAGGTCGAACAGCACTGTCCCCACGACGATGGGCACCACGCCGGTCTGCACCGGGAAGCCCTTGCCGCGCTCCTCCAACCAGCGCATGATGCCGGCGGCGGCATCGAGACCGTAGGCGCTGCCTCCGGTGAGGAGAACGGCGTGAACGCGCTCGACGAGGCTTCCCGGGCGGAGGAGGTCGGTCTCGCGGGTGCCCGGCGCGCCGCCGCGGACGTCGGCCGACGCGACGGCTCCGTCCGGGCAGAGCACAACAGTGCAGCCGGTCGCTGCATCCTCATCGGTCCAGTGGCCGACGAGGAGGCCGGAGACGGCCGTAATCGTGTCGTTGTCGTCAGAGGTCATAGAACCACGCCGCCGTTAACCTCGTATTCACGGTGATGGTAACACGATAGGCCGACGACTGGTTATAATTTAGGCGAGAGGAGTAGTTTGGGCCACGATTCCGGCATGATTGACCTGGGGCGCCTGCGGCAGCGCTTCCTTCTTGGTCTGGGCGCCGCGTTGTTCGCGGTTGGCTCCGTCATCCTCAGCATCGGGCTGATCGGCTACTTCGGACAGGATGACGGGGACTCCGCTGCGAACGTCGTCACGGAGCCGCCCAGCGTCCAGAACCTGGAGCACATGCCCGCTGTCCCCTACGATCCTGCGCCTGCGGGCAGCGAGCCGGAGCCAACGCCGGAGGCGACGCCAGAGCCGGTAGCCGCGCCCCTGCGATTGGTGGTCGAGAGCCTTGAGGTGGACGCCCCGGTGATCGAGATGGGGTTGGACGATCAGGGAATCCCGCACGTGCCCTATAACGGCCGGGACGTCGCCTGGTACAACTTCTCGTCCCCGCCCGGCGCTGGCAGCAACGCGGTGTTCGCCGGCCACATCAACTGGAAGGGAGCGCCCGGCGTGTTCGCCAACCTGGATGACTTGCAGGCGGGGGAGACGATCCGCCTGATATCGGAGGACGAGTACGAGTACACGTACGAGGTGTTCGCCAATTTCGCCGTGGACCCCTATGACTCCGAATCGCTGAAGGTGATGAGCCCCACGCTCACGGACACCGTCACCCTCATCACGTGTGGGGGCAGCTGGATACCGGACCCCGACGAGCGATTCGGGGGCAGCTACACGAACCGGACGATAGTGCAGGCGCGGCTGATGGAGCCGACCCTCGCCGTGCCCGCTATCGGGAGGGAAGGCTAGCCGGATAGGGGATTAGAGACGGCGAAGGCCCCGTGGCGCGGCCGCGGGGCCTTTCAGTTTGCGCTAGGCGCGCTACTGAGGAGCCTTAGTCCTCGCGCTCCCAGGCTACGGACATGCCCATGCCGCTGCCCAGGCAGAGGGTGGTGAGGCCCCAGTGGGCGCCACGTCGCTCCATCTCGTAGCCGAGGGTGCCGACGAGACGGCCGCCGGTGGCCCCCAGGGGGTGTCCGAGAGCGATGGCGCCGCCGTTGACGTTCAGTCTCTCATCCCATTCGCTTGTGCCCAGCCCCCGCATTACGGCCACGCACTGGCAGGCGAACGCTTCGTTGAGCTCGATGAGGTCGAACTGGTCGAAGGACATGCCGGTGCGCTGGAGCAGCTTCTGCGTGGCGGGCAACGGCCCGATGCCCATGATCTCAGGGTCGACGCCGATGGTGGCGGCCGCGCGGTAGGTGAGGAGGGGCTTGTAACCCAGCTCCTTGGCCTTCTCCTTGGACATGAGGAGAACCAGGGTGGCGCCATCGGTGCGAGGGCAGGAGTTACCCGCCGTCACCGCGCCGTCAGGCTTGTAGGCTCCCTTCAGGGTGCCGAGCTTCTCTAGACTGCTCTCGCGGCGGGGGTTCTGATCCTTGTCTACGGTCTCAGTGCGGCCATCGAGGTATTCGATTGTGATGGGGACGATCTCCTTGCCGAATTTGCCCGCATCCTGAGCAGCCACCGCCCTCTCCTGGCTTGCCTGGGCGAACTTGTCGGAGTCCTGGCGGGATATGTTGTACACCTCGGACAGCTTCTCGGCCGTCTGGCCCATGTTCATGATCCAGGGCGCCTTGATGCTGAACCACTGGGGCAACAGCTTGGCCTGCTTGTCGGGGTACATCTGCCAGCTTTCTTTCTTCATGAACTCCATCATGACCTGGGGGTTGTCCATGGACAGGGCGTCGCCGCCGGGCGGTATGGGCCCGATGCGGTCCATGGTCTCGGCGCCGCCGGCGAGGACGACGTCCGACATGCCGCACATGATGGACTGAGCGCCCATCACTATCGCTTGGAGAGCGGAAGCGCATTGCTTGTTCATGTCGGTGGCGGAAATGGTGTCGGGGAAGCCCGCCTCGAAGAGGTAGGTGCGGGCGCGGACCAGGGGGCCGACAAGGCCCACGGAGCCCATTGTGATTTCGTCGATGAGGTTAGGGTCAAGCTTGTTGCGCTCGACGATAGCCTTCAAGAGGGGCACTACGAGGTCTACGTGGGTGATGTCCTTGAGGACTCCTCTAGCGCCGGCCCGGCCGAAGGGGGTGCGCACGGCGTCGACGACAACTGCTTCTTGCATCGGGGCCTCCTTTACGTTAACGGTAACGATAGCCAACGGCAGTTTATCACAGGGCGCTGGGCAGGGGCCACAGACCTGTGGCGGAGCCAATGGAAGGTGATAGCGACAGGCGCGTCTTGACCGTTCCTCAACTTCTTAACCGTTCGTCAACCTACGATGGTGTTGCGTTAACTGTACCGTTCACCTAGATATGGGAAAATGATTTCCAGTGATGGAGTTCCGAGAAAAGGGCAGGCAGATGGAAAACAGAGGCAAATCCGAGTGGGCGGGTGTCCGGGAGCCGACTTCCGTCGATGACGCCGGGGAGACGTGCTGGGAGTCCAGCGACGTTTCCTGTGACGTGTCCAGCATCCTGCGCACAAGGCGCTGGGAGCAGCGGGAGGGACCATTCCAGGGATTCGGGTCGCCCGAGGGCAAGTTCTAGCGTAGCCCGCGCACCACCCGACCGATACTCATCTCTGACAATCGGGGCAGTAGTG
>CAYFYG010000127.1:0-2740 GCA_964347225.1 uncultured Dehalococcoidia bacterium
CTCCACGCTCGTCCCGTAGGCGGGGAAGTCGCGCTCGGGGCCGGTCTTGCCGTGGCCCGGCATGGAGACCGCGATAACCTCCGGGTTCGCCCGCGCCAGAGCGTCATAGCTGAGGCCCAGGTTATCCATCACCTCCGCCCGGTAGTTCTCGATGACCACGTCGGAGACCTTCACCAGCCGCAGGAAAAGCTCGCGGCCCTTCTCCTTGGACAGGTCGAGCGCGCAGCCGTACTTGTTGCGGTTCAGGTGGTTGAAGAAGGGTGACTTGTCCCACACGCGCTCCACGCTGGGCTTCTGCCCGGTGAAGGAGCGGATGAAGTCCCAGCTACCGACGGCCTCCACCTTGATCACCTCGGCGCCCATGTCGGCCAGCAAGCGAGTGGCGTAGGGACCAGCCCAGGCCATGGTCAGGTCAAGGACGCGGACGTCGTGGAGAGGAAGGCGGAACACTACTCCAATTCCTTCCGGTAGAAGAACAACGTGAGCGGCGGTATGGGCATGGCGCCGGCCAACGAGTAGCCGTTTTTCTCGTACAGGCGCCGCGCTGCCGCCTGGCGGTCGGTCGTGTCCAACGTGATACGGTGGTAGGCCCTCCCTCGGCAGAACTCCTCGGCCAGCTCCAGCAGGCGCTGCCCCAGCCCCCGCCTTCGGCGACAGGCTGCGACGCGCATGCGTTTCAGCTCCGCGGTCTCACCGTCCTTCCGGTGGACGGCTACCATGGCGATGAGCCGCCCGCTCTCTTCGACGACCCAGAAGTGTGACCCCTCGCATAGATAGACGGTGTCGATGTTGCGCATGTCCTCGTCCCACTTGGGATTGGCGCCAGGCACCGCGGCACGAGTATCTTGCAGCCCTTGCGCGTGAAGCTGCCAGACCTGCTCCTGGTCCCGGGGTTCGTAGGTGCGGACGACGAGATCGCCTTCCACCAACCGCACACGCTCCCCCGCTGCCATCACACCACCCCCGCCGCCCGCAGGCGCGCCAGATCACCCGCGCTCAGCCCCAGCTCCCCGCAGTAGACCTCCCGGTTGTGCTCCCCCAGCAGGGGGGCGCGCCCGGCCCTCCACTCCACCTCGCTCATGCGGAAGGGCGGGCCGGGGTAAGTCAGATGACCCGCCACCGGGTGCTCCACCTCCTGGAAGTACTCGCGGGCGCGCAATTGCTCCGATTCCAGCAGGTCACCCAGGGTCTGCACGAATGCGATGGGCACGCGGGCCGCGCCCGCCTCCCTGTACACCTCCTTCGCCTTTTGTCCCGCCGCCCAGGCCCTGACGATCGCAATAAGCTCGTCGTTATGCTGGAGGCGCGAGTGCTTGTCGCGGAAGCGAGAGTCGTCGATCAGGTCTTCGCGCCCCATGGCACGGGCGAACCACGGCCAGTTACGAGGCATGATGTGCAGACCGATGTGACCGTCCGCGGTCGGGAAGACGCCCAGCGTGGCAGACAGGACGTTGCCGCCGCGCTTTGAGACGTCCCGCTTCAGGTACGCCCACCAGGGGAGGTACAGCTCCAGGGCGGAGGCCATACATTCCTGGGCCGAGATGTCCACGTGCTGCGGCACTTCCGTAGCGTCCGCCTGGTAGGCCGCGACGGCCGCCGCCCCGAACGCCTGGAGCCCGGCCTGGTAGTCCGCCTGATAGCCCGCGTTGACCAGAGGCTCTCGGTCCGGCTCCCCGGTGAGGGACATCTGGCCCCCGGATGCGAACGACGTCACGTTGGTCGCCCGCCAGCCCGCCTTCGGCCCGCTCTGGCCGTAGGGCGTGATGGAGACCATGACGATGCGACGCTTGATCGACCGCAGCGCCTCGAAGCCGAGCCCCAGCAACTCCAGGTGGCCGGGCGGGAAGCCCTGCCTGCCGGCAGGCACGGTCTCCACGACAACGTTGGCGTCCTCCACCAGTCGGCGGAACAATCGTTGCCCCGTCGGCTGAGAGATGTCCAGGGTGACGCTGCGCTTGTTCGTGCCCAGGTACAGCCACAACGCTCCCGTCTCACGGTCGGGCTGCCCGTCCGGGAACGGGCCCTGGCGCCGCGTGGGGTCGCCCGACGGCGGCTCCACCTTGAGCACATCAGCCCCGTAGTCGGCGAACAGCTTGCCGCAATAGCCCCCGGCCACGCCGCCCGAGACGTCGAGGACGCGCAGGTCAGCGAGCGTGGACTCCGGTTCGGCAGGCATAGCGGCGTATATCGTAGGTGAAATGGTAGCTGCGGCGCTAGATGTTGGAGTGGCCCTGGCCGCCGTCCACCACCACGCAGGCGCCCGTGACCCAGGACGCCCGCGGCGACAGGAGGAAGACGACCACGTTGGCCACCTCCTCGGCCGTGCCGAAACGACCCATCGGTATGTTCTCCGCCACGAAGCGCGCCATCCCCTCGGGATCTTCCTGCTGACGTCGCCACCAAGAGCCGCCGGGGTGGCTGATGGAGCCGGGAGCCACGGTGTTGACGCGGATGCGGTCCGGCGCCAGCGCCGTGGCCATCGCCTTGGCGTGCGAGATAAGCGCCGCCTTCATCGCGTTGTAGCCCGGATGGCCGCCGGCCTCTCGACCCCAGATGGAGGCGAGGTGCACGACGGCGCCGCCGCCGGCCTCTCGCAGGTGAGGCACCACGAGCCTAGTGAGGCGCGCCACCGGCAGGAACAGCGTCTGGAACGACTGCTCCCACACGGCGTCTTCATCTCCGGGAACGGCGAAGTGGATGGAGTTGACGAGGGCGTCGATGCGGCCGAAGCGGTCGACCG
>CAYFYG010000128.1:0-3427 GCA_964347225.1 uncultured Dehalococcoidia bacterium
TGGTGAGAGCGGGAGGGCCAAGATCGACGAGGTCATCTGTAGCGGCTGCGGCGTCTGCGCCGACATCTGTCCCGCCTCAGCCATCGTCAGAGAGGTAGCCTGATCATGGAAGAAAAGGACCCCCTCAACGTCATCGTCACAGGCGTCGGCGGCCAGGGCAACGTGCTTATCTCGCAGGTCATCGGGAGAGCCCTCGTTCGGGCCGGCTATCACGTGACTATCGGCGAGACCTACGGGGCCTCCCAAAGGGGAGGAGCCGTAATGAGTCACCTGAGAATCTCGCGCCAAGCCCAGTACGGCCCCCTCATCCCTCACGGGCAAGCCGACGCCATCCTGGGCCTCGAGCCGCTGGAGACCCTACGGGTGCTGGGGCAATACGGCAATCCCGGCGTCACCGTTGTCACCAATTCCAGGCCTGTATACCCGCTGGCCGCAGCCATCGGTACCACTCGCTACCCGAGCGATGAGGAGATAGAGAGAGCGCTGGAAGAGCTGACCAGCAGGGCCTGGCTGATCCATGCCACGGATATTGCTCTGGACCTAGGCGCGTCCATACTCGCCAATGTCGTTATGGTGGGAGCGCTTGTGGGAGCGGACGTGCTGCCCCTGGCCAAAAAGGACTTCGAGCTCGAATTCCAGGAGAGCCTGCCAGGTGACAGGCTCGACCTCAATCTGAAGGCCTTCAGGAGAGGCCTCGCTGAGGTGAAGGCCCCCTGACCGGCGACGACCCCCTCCTCCGCTGGCGCGACGAGTTCCCCATCCTCAACCGCTGCACCTACCTCATCTCCAACTCGCTGGGTGCCATGCCCCGCGGCGCCCACGATTTCCTCGGCCAGTACGCCGACGAATGGGCCACCGAGGGCATTACCGCCTGGCATCATTGGCTCCCCGAGGTCGGTCGCTTCGGCGACGAGATTGGCCGCCTGTTCGGTGCTCCCCCCGGCAGCGTCATCCCCCACCAGAATGTCTCCACTCTCCAGGCCATCCTCGCCTCCGCCCTCGACTTTCCGCCCCAACGCCCGGAGGTCCTTCTCTGCCAGCATGACTTCCCCACCATCCACTACTTCTGGCTTGAGCAGGCCCGCCGCGGGGCTCGGCCCCTCATCGTTCGCGGCGGTGACTCTGTCCACCCGCCCGTCGAACAACTCATTGATCGCATCTCCCAACGCACCCGCGTGGTCGCCCTGTCCCACGTCTTCTACGGCAGCTCTTACCGCATACCTCTAGAGGCCCTCGTCCGCCGCGCCCACGAGTGTGGCGCCCTCGTCTTCTTGGACGCCTTCCACTCCGTCGGCGTTCTGCCCTTCGACGTGCAGGGAGCCGACGTCGACGTCCTTTTCGGTGGCTGCCTGAAGTGGCTCTGCGGCGGCCCCGGCGCGGCCTTCGTCTACGTCAAGCCATCCCTCCTCCCTCAGCTTCGGCCCGCCGACACCGGCTGGCTCTCCCACCGTGACCCGTTCGCCTTCGCCGAGGGCCCCATCGACCTGGCCACCGATGCCTACCGCTTCCTGGGCGGCACCCCCTCCATGCCCTCTCTGTACGCAGCCCGCGAGGGCGTCCGCATTGTCAGCCAGGTGGGCCCCGCTACTGTCCGGCAGAAGTCGCTCCGCCAGACGTCGCTCCTCATCGAACTCTCTCTGGAGGAGGGCCTCACCGTAAACACCGCCCGCGATCCTGAACAGCGCGGCGGCACGGTGGCTCTAGACTGCCCCCAAGCTCCAGCCATTGCAGAGGCCCTCATCCAGCGCGGCTTCCTCGTCGACTACCGCCCCGGCGTCGGCATCCGTATCGCCCCCCACTTCTATAACAGCGACGCCGAATGTGAGGCTGTCATCCGCGAGATCGCTTCCCTCCGCGACGAAGGTGTCTAGAGGATCCGCAAGGCGCCCGTGACCAGCCACGTCGGGCGGCGAGTGGCACGAGCGAGGTCAATGGCGACGGGAAGGTGTTCGTAAGCGTTCAAGCAGGAGGTCATTGTGAAGAAGCCCAAGAGCAATCTAATATTCGATGACAAGGACTTCCCTATCAGCCTTGTCAGGAAGTGCATTCTCCAGGGTACGGGGATTGACATCGAGGAGGGGAAGCAGAAGCCCATCATCGCCATCGCCAATTCGCAGACGGAGATTAACCCGGGCCACATGCACCTGGACACCATCGCTCAGCGGGTGAAGGAAGGGGTGCACGCAGCCGGGGGCGTACCCTTTGAATTCAGTGTACCCGCCCCCTGCGACGGGCTCACGGAGGGCCACGAGGGGATGCGGTTCGTCCTGGCCCAACGAGACCTGATTGCCGACATCATCGAAACCCACGTGCGGAGCATGATGTACGACGGCATCGTCTTCATCGCGGGCTGTGACAAGATCGTACCTGGAATGCTGATGGCGGCGGCCAGACTGAACTCGCCCGCCATCTTCATCACGGGCGGTCCTAACGCGTTTGGCATCCGCTTCAAGAGCACTTTCAAGGGGGACATCGACCGCCAATCGTACGATGATCTGGGGGACAAGCTCGCGACGGCCACGGCCGCGACCTGCGGCGCGTGCGAGCTGATGGGAACCGCGAACACCATGCAGTGCCTCACCGAGGCGCTGGGGCTCTCCCTGCCGCGTTCGGCGAACGTCCCCGCCTATCACGCGGAGAAGCTCCTGTTCGCCCGCACGGCAGGGAAACGCATCGTGGAGATGGTGGAAGAGGATCTCACCTCCGATAAGATCCTGACTCCCAAGGCTATCGAGAACGCGGTCATGGTAGACCTAGCGATCGGCGGCTCCACGAATTCCACCCTCCACCTGCCGGCCCTGGCCCACGAGATCGGCTTCGATCTCCCGCTCCAGGCCTTCAACGACTTCAACAAGAGAATCCCCACCCTCTGCGCCATATCGCCCAACGGCCCCTACGGCATCACCGACCTCTACATGGCCGGGGGCATTCCCGCGGTGATGAGGCGGCTGGCAGAGGATCTCCACCTCGACGCCCTCAGCGTCACCGGCAGGACTATCGGCGACATCATCAACGAGGCGCGCATTCTGAACGACAAGATCATCCCAGACAAGGCCAATGCCCATATGCCCGAGGGAAGTACGGTCGTCCTGGCGGGAAACCTGGCGCCCGAGGGCTCTGTGGTGAAGCAATCGGCCGTCGCGAAGGATATGCTCGTCTTCTCCGGCAAGGCACGCGTCTTCCAGTCCGAGCACGAGTGTCTGGAGGCCATCCGCGAGAAGACGATCCGTGAGGGAGAGGTGGTTGTGATCCGCAACGAGGGTCCCAAGGGCGGTCCGGGGATGCCCGAGACATTGGCGGTGACTCTCGCATTGGAGATGGCCGCCTTCAGGCAAGTGGCCCTGATCACGGACGGTAGGTTTTCAGGCGCCTCGGCCGGTCCCTGCATAGGTCACGTTTCGCCCGAAGCCCATGTCGGCGGACCCAT
>CAYFYG010000129.1:0-3271 GCA_964347225.1 uncultured Dehalococcoidia bacterium
TGGAGGGCGAGGCCACAGCGATGTACCTGACACGCCTGCTGCGGCCCCTGGGCCTGAGGATCACCCGCCTGGCCCGCGGCCTCCCCGTCGGCGGCGACCTCGAGTATGCCGATGACGTCCCCCTCACCCGAGCCCTGGAGGGCCGCCGTGAGGTGGAGGACTAACGTGGCCGTTCCCCGCCTTTACAAGACGGAGGCGATCGTCCTCCGCCAGCGCAAGCTGGGGGAGGCGGACCGCATCCTCACCTTGTTCACGCCCACCCACGGCAAGCTGGACGCCAAGGCCAAAGGGGTGCGCAAGACCACCAGCCGGATGGCCGGGCACCTGCAGCCGCTCAACCGCTGCATGGTGCAGTTGGCGCAGGGCCGCACGATGGAGGTGATCGCCGGCTGCGAGACGTTGGAGAGCTTCCAGCCGCTGCGGGACGATCTAGGTCGGCTGAGCCGCGCCCTCTACGCCGCCGAGCTGGCCAACCGATTCCTGCCGGAACGGGTGGAAAACATGCCCACGTATCGCCTGCTCGTGGATACGCTGCGCCGCCTCCAGAGCATCGCCTCCGCCGGAGACTCCGACCCTTGTATAGGCCGAGGGCAGGACATTGCCCTGCGCCACTACGAGATGAGACTCCTGGAGCGAAGCGGCTTCCGGCCGGAGCTGGGGAGCTGCCTCGGCTGCCGGCAGGCGCTCCAGCCGGTGCAGAACTTTTTTTCGCCGGTCGCCGGGGGGACCTACTGCGGGTCGTGCGGCGCCGGGGCCGCCGGGTCGCGGGCGCTTTCCGTGAACGGGCTCAAGGTATTGCGACTCCTTCAGCGGGCGTCGTATAAGGAAGTAGAAGGGCTGAACCTGCCGCCGGCGCTGGCCGAGGAGGTGGAGCGACACTTGCGCAGCTACATCGTGTGCGTGCTGGAGCGCGACGTCAACGCCGCCGCCTTCGTCGAGCGCTTGAGGCGGGAGCAGCAGCCCTTGCAGGTGTGAGCCATGCCCCTGTACGAGTACTACTGCGAGCCGTGCGACGGTATCTTTGAGGCGATCCGCCCCATGCGAGAGGCCTCCCTGCCGGTCCCCTGCCCCGAGTGCAACCGGGACACGCCCCGCATCATGTCCAGCTTCAGCGCCTTCACCTTCCGCGAGGGCTACCCCCGCCGCCTGCCGGACAAGGGGACGTACTGGCACATGGGCAAGGAGGTCAAAAAGCGCGCCAAACGGATGCACTGGTACGACCATCCGGAGCTTACGCCGCCTAAGCCGAAGCCGCGGCCCAACAAGGGAGAGGTCGAAGAGAGGGCGGATAGGGACGCGGAGCGAAGGAAGGACCTGCGCCATCGGGACCGCTGGGGGGTGGACAGTCGGGGCTTTCGCACGGTCAAGGCCAAGAAGCACAAACCGAAGCGAAAGACGCTGCCGCCGTAGGGGAGGGATCGGCCTGCGACGGGACCGCCGCGAGCGGCTTGCCGGTATGGTGGTCTAGCCGCGCCTCTGCCAGGGCGGCGGCCCCGACCCCAGCCAGCGTCTGAGGAGCATGCGCAGGCCGCTTCGCTCGGAGGTGTGAGAGAAGCCCAGGCCTTCGTACAGGTTGAGGGCATCCTCATTGCGCTCCGTCGTGTCCAGCGAGATGACGGGGCAGCCGCGGGCCCTCGCCCGCTCAACGGCGAACTGGACGAGGCAGCGCCCAATCCCCTGACGGCGCGCCTCCTCAGCCACGAACAGATCCTCGATGTAGGCCTCCGGCGCCGACAGCCAGAGAGTGTAGCGGTAGCGCTGCTGGATGAAGCCGACACAGGGACGCGACGGGGAGCCGGCGATGAAGAACTCCGTGTCCTCGTCGGCGATCAGTCTGGGCAGGTCGCTTCGCAGGGAATCCTCGGTGGGGAAGTCGTCGCCTGCGAGGCGGAAGGCCAGGATCAGCGGAATCAGGCGATCGATGTCTTCAGGCGTCGCGAGCCGGACGGCGATGGCCACGCCTAGCTGCGCCGTTCCAGCATATCGTCAGTGAGGTTGTAGAGGGCCTGGCGGGCCGGATCGTCGGGGAGAGCCGATAGCGCCGCGTGGGCGTGGGCGCAGAAGGTACGCGCCATCTCGTAGGACTCCTGGGGGATGTCGCTTTCGCGAACCATCTCCACCGCCTGGGCCAGGAGCTCCTTCCGCGGCCGGGCGAAGTGCTTCTGCACCGGGTTACCCTGGGGATGGCGCTCCATGAGGAGGAGCGAAGGCAGGGTCAAGGTACCCTGCATCAGGTCGCTACCCACCGGTTTGCCCATCTCCATCTCATCGCCGGTGAAGTCGAGGATGTCGTCCACGATCTGGAAGGCCATGCCGAAGTTGTAGCCGTAGCTGCGCAGCGCCTCCACCCACTCCTCCGGCTCGTCGGCGACGATGGCGCCACCCTCGCAGGCGGTGGCGAAGAGGGAGGCCGTCTTGCCGCCGATGCGCTGCAGGTAGTCGCGCACGGTCTGCCGGCTGTCGTAGGCGGTAAGGTCCTGACCGATCTCGCCCTTGGTCATCATCATCAGCGTCTGGGAGAAGAGGCGGATGACGCGGATGTTGCCGGTGCGGGCCACCTGGTCCGCGGCGTGAGCGAACATGTAGTCGCCCAGCATCACCGTGGTGGTGTTGTCGAAGACGCTGTTGGCCGTGGGCCGGCCGCGGCGGGTGCTCGCGCTGTCGATGACGTCGTCATGGACAAGGGAAGCTGTGTGCAGCAGTTCCACCGAGGTGGCCAGGGGCACCAGCAGTTCCAGATCGTAGGTGCCGAAACGGCCGGCCAGCAGGGTGAGGGCAGGGCGCAGAAGCTTGCCGCCGCCAGCCAAGACCAACTCCAGCATGTCAGTCAGGGGAGCGAAGTCCACCTGCCTGAGCGACTCGAAGGTGGCCTCTACGAGGGCCAGGTCTTCCTGGACGGGGCCGTACAGGAGACCGACCTTCACTTGTCCACCTCGCCCTGCTTCGCCTCTGGCTCGCCGATATCGCCCAGGCCGAACAGCCAGGCTGTGGCCACCGCCGTGCGGGAGGCGATGCCATCGAAGCTGTCCCCCCGCAGATCAGCGATACGGGCCACGGTGTCCACCAGGTAGGCCGGCTCGTTGCGATCACCGCGATGAGCCTGCGGCGACAGGTAGGGGGCATCGGTCTCCACAGCCATCCAGCGCAGGGGAATGCCGCCAGCCACCGCGCAGACGCGCTCCCCTTTGGCATACGTGCAGGTGCCGGGTATGGACAGAATGAAGCCGATCTGGATGTAGCGCAGCGCCAGCATGAGGTCCCCCGCGAAACA
>CAYFYG010000130.1:0-1843 GCA_964347225.1 uncultured Dehalococcoidia bacterium
TGCTCAATAACGTCTATAGAAATAGATGTAACATCCGTGCGAGCCGGTGATTTCCGACCACTGGCGAGCTATGACAGCACGAGCATCCCGCAGGGAGGTGTCTGATGCGTTCTACTACACGTCGTGACTTTATCAAGGGCGTAGGCATTGCCATCGCTTCGCTGGTGATGGCTCGCTGTATCCCATCTGGAGGCAAAGACGACTCTCCCCGAGGCCGTCTGCGCTATTGCTGGCTGCGGCTCGATTGGCTGGCGCAGCAGGCAAATGGGGACTATGAGCGGGGCGACAAGGCGCGGGAAAAACTCGCCGCTGACCATCGTGCTGCTCTCGACGACCTGCTCACTGCTGGCGAAACTGACGCAGGTGTGGCGGACGAACTGAACACGGCCTTTGGCGCAGCCATCACCCACATCCTTTTCATCAATGCCCCCATTACCTGCTACGAGCCTGTGGTGGTGGACTATACCCCCGCCAGCAGCGGCCAACTGGCGCAACAGGCTGGCCTCCTGGCCGAGATGGCCGAGAGCGGGGACCTTGACCCGGCCACCGTGGCGCAGGCCCAGGTTGCCATCGAGCGGGATATCGCTTTCCTGAACCTGTCCGATGCGGAGACCCAGGCACTCTATGACGAACTGATAGCGGCCGCCGGTGGCACCTACGACTTTCCATCCCTTGACGAACTGGATCTGGAGATCTCTCCCGAGGCAGCCGAAGCGGCTCGTTTCCTGGTCGAGCTGCTGTCGGAGGATTAGGGGCGCAGCGCCGCTACGCTCCCACAAACAAGGAGGTGACCGATGACTCTCACCCGTCGTTATTTTATCAGAAGTGTAGGTATTGCCGTTGCCTCGCTGGTGATGGCTCGCTGTATCCCATCTGGAGGCAAAGACGACTCTCCCCCTGGAGGCAAAGACGACTCTCCCCGAGGCCGTCTGCGCCATTGCTGGCTGCGGCTCGACTGGCTGGCGCAACAGACGCGGGAGACACCGCCGGAGAACTATGAGCAGGGCGAGCAGGCACGGGACGAACTTGCCGCCGAGCACCGCGCCGCCCTCGACGATTTGGTCGCCGCTGGCGAACTGGATGCAGCCGTGGCCGACCAGATGCAGGTCGCCTTTGACGAGGCCGCCTTCCACGCCTGGCGCAACAACGCGCCCATGACCTGCTACATGGCGCTGCCTGTCGAGTATGGGGCCCGCGATGACTTAACCCAGCAAGCCGAACTGTTGCGCGAAGCCGCCAGCGATCTCGATCCGGCGGTGGTAGAAGAGGTACAGGCCGCAATTGCGCGCGATATCGCTTTTTTCGAGGCCGCAGCCGGTCCAGAAGCAGGATCTGAATTGATCGAGCAGTTCGAGGCTGGCGAGATCGAGGCCAGCCCGGAAGCAGCCGAGGCGGCCCGTTTCCTCGTGGACCTGATCCTGGGGGAGATAGAGTGACCGACCCCCGCCCCCGCCTCCAGAGCCTCATCTTCGAGGTCACCCAGCAGTGCAACCACACCTGCCTGCACTGCTACAACGTCTGGCATCCAGACGCTCAGAGACAGCCCGTCGCCTACCCTCATGGCGAACTGGACACCGCCAGGACCCTCGCCCTGCTGACTAAAGCCCTCGATGAGACCCGCTGCCGTCACGTCACCCTCACCGGCGGCGAGCCGCTCCTGCGCCAAGACCTGCCCCAGATCCTCGACCTGCTTGACGAACGGGACGTGACGACGACCATCATCAGCAACGGCCGCTTGCTGGAAGAGCCCACCGTCGTGGATCTCCTCGATCGGGGGGTGGGCCTCTTTGAACTGCCGCTCCTCAGTCACCGACGCGAGTTCCACGATTGCCTCTCCGACTCC
>CAYFYG010000131.1:0-4942 GCA_964347225.1 uncultured Dehalococcoidia bacterium
TGTCCACAGGTCTCCGAAGACACGCACGAGCCCGGCGGCGCACCAGCCCAGTTAGCCAGGGCGGCATCGAAATGCCGGACGAAGACGCGGCCCACGTCACGCCGCACCCACTCCTCAAAGACAGCGATCAGAAAACCCCCAAGTTGCTCCGCCGTCACTGAGCGGTCGGTGACCGTGTCGCCCTCCTGCAGGAAGGTGCTGCCGTCTTCGTTGACCCGCTCCACGATTGGGATGAACTGGATGAACGCGACCTCAAGGTCATCACGGAGGAAGCGGTAGACTTCAAGCGGGCGGTCGGCGTTGGCGGCGTGGACAGTGCAGAGGATGTTGAAGTCGACACCATGGTCCTTGAGACGGCGCCAGCCGCGGATGACCCGCTCGAAGCTGCCCTGCCCGCCTCGGCTGATCCGGTAGGCGTCGTGCATTTCCTTGGGGCCATCCACGCTGAGGCCAATGAGGAACTGATGCTCCTTGAAGAAGGCGCACCATTCGTCATCCAGCCTTGTGCCGTTGGTCTGCATGGTGTAGGCGATATGCTGGCCCCGCTTGCTGTGCTTCTCGGCGTATTCGACTGAGCGCCTGAAGAAGTCGAGGCCCATCAGCGTCGGTTCGCCGCCCTGCCAGGCGACGGTCACCTCCGGGGTCCGTTGCGACTCCATGAGCTGCTTAATGTAAGCTTCCAGCACATCGTCCGGCATGCGGAAGCGGCCGCCGGGATAGAGCCTCTCTTTGGGTAGATAGAAGCAGTACCGGCAGTCCAGATTGCAGATAGGCCCCGTCGGCTTGGCCATAAGGTGGAAGGCGGACGGCGCCTCTTGCGGGATGCGTAGCATGGTCACGTCCGGCTACGAGTCGGCGGGGGGATCGCGCCGAAGGCTTCCGCGGCGATGGAGACCGCCTCGTCGATAGCGGCGTCGTCGTGGGACGCGTTGAGGAACCAGTTGAGGTTGGGATGGAAGAGGGCGCCGCGAGCGGCGGCTTCGGACGAGAATCGCCGCCCCCGTTCGAGATTGGGATCGTCCTCGAACAGCAGCGTGGGCATCGTGGGCGGCCCCGTATACCGGAGTCGGTGCCCCGTGCTCTGGGCTGCGCTCATGATGCCGTCGCGGAGCCGCTCGCCAGCGTGCTGGATCGTCGCGAAGGCGTCGTCCCGATCGTAGACCTCGAGCGTCGCGATGGCGGCCCGCAGGGCGACGGCATCGAAGGCGAATGATGCCGTGAACATGATGCTCCGCGCGGCGGCGCGGAGCTCCTCGGTGCCCAGGAGCGCCGACACGGCGTATCCGTTGCCGAGGGCCTTCCCCAGGCAGATCAGGTCGGGCTGCAGGCCGAGAGCGACGTGCGATCCTCTCGCGTGCATGCGAAAGCCCGCGCGGACATCGTCCAACACGAGGGGCGCCCCTGTTTCGGCGCGCACTTCACCGATCGTGTGGAGGAACGCTTGCGTGGGCCTGATGGTATCGAGAGCCGGGTTCTGGTCGAGCGGGTTGAGCACGATGCCCCCGACTTCGGCGCGGTGTTCATGAGCGACGCGCTGGAGCTTCTCCGAGTCGTTCCAGGCCACCGGGAGCACATCGTCGCGGTGGGAGGCGGGCACACCAGCGCCGCCCGGCACCCACTCGGGATCAAAGCCATGATAGGCCCGCTCGAAAAGGATGAGCTTGTCGCGCCTCGTTGCCGCCCGGGCCACGCGGACGCCGAGGGCGACGACGTCTGAGCCGTTCTTGGCGGGCACCGCCCAGGCCATGCCCCTCGTGCGCTCGATGAGGCGCTCGGCTAAATCCACCAGCGCCGGTGGGAAGAAGCTGGCGCTGTTCACCTGCTCCATCTGCCGCCGGGCGGCTTCATCGACCTCTGGGTGACGATAGCCGAGCAGGATGGGGCCGTTGGCGCAGAGGAAGTCGATGTACTCGCGACCGTCCACGTCGACAACCCGGCAACCCTCTCCGCCGACGATGAAGCCGGGCAGGATGCCGGGCCCCGCGAAGCGCGCCGAGCGGGTGAGGTAGATGCCACCGCCCGGCAGCAGGCGATCCGCGCGTTCCCAGTACGCCTGCGCGTTAGGTCCGTCTATCGGTTGCACGCGGTGGCCCGCCTTACCCGCGCGGGGTGAGCGGCTTGTCGAGTCCCGTTCCCTGCACCGGCGCATAGCCGCCGGTGGGGATATGGGGGAACTGGTGCGCGCTCTTGAGGTATTCAAGCGTGATGGGGAAGAGGGGCTCAGCGATCCAAGTGTTCGGCTCCATGATGTCCCACTGCTCCTTGGGGTCCTGCTCTACGTTGTAGAGCTGGGGCACGGCGAGATCGACCTTGGTTCGCCGCCCGGGCTCGGTGGAGAACTCACGGAAGTGGATCTTGAACTGCCGCCACTTGATGGCGGCGAGCTCGTCTCCGATGAAGCAGAGGAGCGATTCGCGGTTCGAGTGCTCCTGCTCGCCGAGCAGAAAGTCCGTCTGGTCGATGCTGTCGATCGCACGATCTTTGGGGATCTGGTCCGTGAGGCCCAGGACCGCCGCCAAGGTGGCGTAGAAATCGAGGATGGAGAAGATCTCGTTGCTCACGCGTCCGGCCGGGACGTGTCCCGGCCAGCGCACGATGCATGGCGTGCGAAGCTGGCCCTCGAGCGCCGTGCCGAGGTAGCCCCGGAAGGGGCCTGAATCCCCTTGAGGCCCGAGGCTGGGCACCTGGACGGGACCGTTGTCGCTGGCCCAGATCACGATCGTGTCGTCCTCGATCCCCGCACGCTCCAGGGCGTCGAGCACCTCGCCAGTGCGAGCATCGACCTCGACCATGCAGTCGGCGAAGTCGCCCGCTCCGGTGCGGCCCTTGAAGTCCGGATGCGGTAGCGAGGGATGGTGGACCAGGCTGTAGGGAACGTAGAGGAAGAACGGCCGATCGCCGCCGGCGTGCTGCTCGATGTAGCGGACGCACCTTTCCGTGATCCGGGAATCGACGAGCGGCCGGTTCTCCAGGTCGTACGGCTCCGTGGGGACGCACTTCTCGCCGCGCCGTCCCTCCCAGAGGCGCGGGATCTCCATCGAGTCGGAGTCGAAGCCGAGAAGGGAGGAGTACATGGAGGGATCGCTGCTGTCGCGCAGTCCCCACCACTCGTCGAATCCGTGGTCTGTGGGGTAGCGACCCTGGACGTTCCCGAGATGCCACTTGCCGAAGATGGCGGTGCGATAGCCCGCGTCGGCGAGAAGGGTCGAGAGAGGGTGCTCCCACGGCGAAAGCCCCTGCGGCAGGGCGGGCGGGAGCCAGCGCTGGCAACCCGTCCGCACCGGCAGGCGACCGGTCAGCAGCGCCGCGCGGCTGGGCGTGCATTCGGCCTCGACGTTGAAGTTCGTGAGGCGCGTACCTTCGGCTGCGAGGCGGTCGAGTATGGGGGTGGGCGCTCCGCGAATCGCGCCGCCCCCGTAGCAGCCGAGGTCGCCGAAGCCGATGTTATCGAGAAGAAACAGGACGATATTGGGGCGGCGGTCGGTCGTCATGCGCTCACCAAGCCATAGATGAGTGGGGTACTGACATCAACGCTACTATAGACGAGTGGGGCACGGGCCTCAATGACGGGGTTTCCGATGATCCCAATGACCCGCACGCCATCCATCTCGACGGGTCCCTGCTCACGATGCCACGATAGTCGCTGGGCCGGACAACTGCCCGCTCTTGGTGATCGCCGATGAGCTGGACGGGGATGGGTGACGGCGTGGGCGAGGCCTGTCACTCGGGTCCGTAGAGACGGTTCGTGACAAGACAAGCGTGCCCGACGGGGCCCCCGTCAGCATCCCGACAACCGGGCCACCGAGGGTGCCGCTGCTCCCACTTGAGCGTGGTCGCGGTCTGTGGCACTGTTTCCATAGCGCGGTTCCGAGGCCATTGACGGACTAGACGGCGTCCCGGAGAAGCGAGGCAAGCGCATGGAACCCTCCGCCGAGCAGATGGTAAAGCTCTACACGGACATGGTTCGGTCGCGGGCCTTCGAGGAGTTGGTTATTTCTCTCGTGCCACAGGGCAAGATCCCTGGCACATGGATGAGCGGCATAGGCCAGGAGGGCATAGTGGCTGCGGTGGGCCAACTCAGGCCGGACGACTGCATTACCTACACTCACCGCGGAGCCTACTGCTTCATCTGCAGGGGGATGGAACCGAGCAAGCTGCTCGCGGAGCTCTACGGCAAGAGGACGGGGTACTGCAAGGGCAAAGGGGGCCGCCACATCGCCGACCTGGAGCATGGCGTCTTCGGCAAGAGCGGCACCATCGGCGGGCATGCCCCCATAGCGGTGGGTCTGGCCACGGCCATCCAGATCAGAGGCGGGGACCAAATCGTCATGTCCTTCTTCGGGGACGGCGCCAGCAACCGGGGCACTACGCACGAGTCCATGAATATGGCCGCTGTATGGAAGCTCCCCATCGTCTGGGTGTGTGAGAACAACGGCTACTCGGGTCTGGGGCCGGTGTCCATGTCGACGGCGATCGCGGACATCGCCGACATCGCAGCCTCCTATGGAATGCCGGGAGTGAGCGCCGACGGAAACGACGTCCTCGCAGTGTTCGAGGCCACGCAGCATGCGATCGCCCGCGTCAGGGCGGGTGAAGGGCCCTCCCTGATTGAGTTCAAGACTTATCGCGTGCGGCCGTTCGCTGAGGGTGTGGTTGATGCCCGCGATCGGCAAGAGGTGGAGGCCTGGAAGCAGAGGGACCCCGTCCAGGGATTTCGCCGACGGCTCCTGGAACGGGGCATCTTGAGCGAGGATTTGACTGACCGCATCCAGGAGCAGGCGGAGCGGGAGATGCAGGCTGCACACGCCTTTGCGGAGGAGAGCCCGTTCCCGGACCCCGCCGAGGCGTTCGAGGACCTGTACGCCTGATCATGCGTACCATCACCTTCACCCAGGCGGTGAACGAAGCGCTCCGAGAGGAGATGCGGAGAGACCGGTCGGTG
>CAYFYG010000132.1:0-2594 GCA_964347225.1 uncultured Dehalococcoidia bacterium
CAGGGCTCCCACTTCGCCAATGACGAGCAGGCGGCGGCGTTCAACCAGATGGTGATCGAGGGCAAGATCGACCCCTGCATGTCCCGGGTCTTTTCGTTCGAGGAGATCTCGGAAGCCCACCAGCTCATGTACGAGAACCGCCACCCGGAGGGGAACATGGTGGCGCTGGTGAGCGCGCCGCGAGAGGGCCTGACCGACCTGCCATAGCGACACGCTGAGCCTTTCGCCCGGCCAGCCCGAGTTCGTCAAATGCTCATGTCGATGGCAGTGACCCCTTTCGCTTGGTGGAATAGCGCCAAATGTGGCTTTCGCCCATCGCCCTGATATAGAATGGACGCGCCCTGGTGAGGCGGGCCTGACGATAGGAGGACTGCCATGGAGTTTCGCTTCACGGCTGAGCAGGAGGTGCTGCGTAAGCAGGTCAGGGAGTTCCTCAAAGAGGAACTACCCGAGGACCGGCAGGTCGGGGAGGAGGCGGACACGGACCAGGAGTGGGAGTTCATCAGGCAGTTCCAGAAGAAGCTGGCCGCCCGCGGCTGGCTGGTGCCCCACTGGCCCAAGCAGTACGGCGGCGCCGACATGGGCATCATGGAGCAGGTGATCATGAAGGAAGAGACCTCGTATCACCGTGCTCCTCAGCCGGACATCTTCGGCGTGAACATGCTGGGCCCTGTGCTCATGATGTTCGGGAACGAGAAGCAGAAGGGCGAACTCCTGCCGCCGATCGCCGCCGCCGACGTGACGTGGTGCCAGGGCTACTCCGAGCCGGAGGCGGGTTCCGATCTGGCATCCTTGAAGACGCGTGCCGTGCGCGATGGGGACGACTACGTCATCAACGGCCAGAAGATCTGGACGTCGCAGGCCCACCGCGCCGACTGGATATTCCTGCTGGCGCGCACGGATGCGGACGCCCCGAAGCACAAGGGCATCAGCTTCCTCTACGCACCGATGGACACACCCGGCCTCACGACCCGGCCCCTCATTAACATGGCGGGGATACACCTGTTCAACGAGGTGTTCTTCGAGGACGTGCGGATCCCAGCCAGCAACCTGGTGGGGGATGAGAACCGCGGCTGGTACGTGGGGGCGGCGCTGCTGGACTTCGAGCGGTCCGGGATCGGGAGCGCGGCGCTGGCGCGGCGCAGCCTGGACGACCTTGTCGACTACTGCCGCGAGGCCGAGAGCGACGGCAAGCCTCTGATCGCGGACCAGATGGTGCGCAACCGGCTGGCGGACATCGTCATCGAGACGGAGCTGGGCCGGTTCCTAAGCTACCGGGTGGCTACGATGCAGGCGAAGGGTCAGGTGCCAAACATGGAGGCCTCGGTGGCCAAGGTGTACCTGTCGGAGCTGTCGCAGCGGCTGGCCCAGGCGGGCGTGCAGATCATGGGGCTGTACGGTCAGGTGCGACCGGAATCCAAGAAGTACGCGCGGCTGCTGGGCGAGTTCACGGTTTCGTACATGACGAGCATTGGGACGACGATCGCAGGGGGGACGTCGGAGATCATGCGGAACGTGATCGCCTACCGGGGGCTGGACCTGCCGCGAGGGTAGCGCCCGGCAAACCTGCAAACCCGCAAACCGGTCCGGGGTCCCTTCGACAGGCTCAGGGTGAGCGGGTAGGGATCGCCCATTCCCAGCCTTGCACCTTACGTGCGCGTCATGGTATCGTGACGCTCGCCGATGGACTTTCGTCACGCTCCCGAAGAGGAGGCCTTCCGCCAAGAGGTACGCGCCTGGCTGGAGGAGAACCTGCCCGAGGACTGGCGGCGGGACCGCTTCACTCGCGACCGGGACTCGGAGACGTGGAACATCCACAAGACGTTCGCCAAGAAGCTGGCGGAGAAGAAGTGGGTGGCGCCGGCGTGGCCGGTGGAGTACGGGGGCTGCGGGCTGAGCGTGATGCAACAGCTCGTGTTCAACGAGGAGATGGCGTCGCACCAGGCGCCGATCGGGTACATCAGCATCGGCGTGGGCTGGGTAGGCCCGACGGTGATCGTGTACGGGACGGAGGAGCAGAAGCGGAAGCACCTGAGCGCGATCACGAACGCGGAGACGATGTGGTGCCAGGGGTTCTCGGAGCCGAACGCGGGGTCGGACCTGGCGTCGCTGCAGACGCGGGCGGTGCGCGACGGCGACGACTACGTGATCGACGGGCAGAAGATCTGGACGTCGGGGGCGCACGTGGCGGACTGGTGCATCATGCTGGCGCGGACGGACCCTGAGGCGCCGAAGCACAAGGGGATTTCGTACTTCCTGCTGGACATGAAGACGCCGGGTGTCACGGTGCAGCCGCTGATCGATATGATGAACAACCACGGGTTCAACGAGCTGTATTTCGACAGCGTGCGGGTGCCGAAGGAGTGCCTGCTGGGGAAGGAGAACCAGGGCTGGTACCAGGCGGCGACGACGCTGGACTTCGAGCGGTCGTCGATAGGCGGCGCGGTCGGCGGGCGGCGGATGCTGGGAGAGCTGGTGGGGTACGCGCGAGAGACGTCGCACGACGGTAAGCGGCTGGCGGACGAGGCTCCGATCCGCTTCCGGCTGGCGGACGCGGCGCTGGAGGTGGAGGTGGGGCGGATGCTGTCGTACCA
>CAYFYG010000133.1:0-6757 GCA_964347225.1 uncultured Dehalococcoidia bacterium
ATGGACGCCGATGGCACCCAGGAAGGCTACGACATCCCCCTCACCCGTGCCATCGCGGAGGCGGTCTCGGTGCCGGTCATCGCCTCCGGTGGCGCCGGAAACCCCCAGCACATGTACGAGGGCATCGTGGAGGGCAAGGCCGACGCGGTGCTGGCCGCGGGTATCTTCCACTTCGGCACCTGCCGCATCCGCGAGGTCAAGCAATACCTCGCCGAGCGCGGCATCCCCGTGCGCGCCTGAGCGCCAAAAAGGGCGCACAGCGGGGTGAGTACCCGCTAGTGGCTGGGCCAACTGGCCCAGTGCTCTGACGTTATCATATGAGGCATTGCGTGAGGCGGTCTAGCGTGCCAGAGATCGCCAGCCCTGCTGCGGTGAGAGCGAGAATCGACGCCACGCCGATAAGGGCTAGGATCAAGGCATACTCAGCCAGCGCCTGCCCTTCCTTCGATCGAAGGCGGGCTACGAGCCCCGTCGCGAACTGGGTCACCTTGCCTAGCATTGCTACTTTGTCCCTCAATAAAGGGTGGACGGGCTGAACATGAGGACCGTTGCATTATGTCCACCTGCTAGGCGAACGCGGCATGCCTAATGATGGCGTGTGGTTGTGTGAGGTGAGGTGGCGGAGGGAGTCCAGTGACTCGAGTCTGAGCCGGCCCTCTATTTGAAGACAGATCACACCATGTAGGGCGCCGTCACCACCGCCCAGAGTGAATGAGCAGTCGATAGCGCGTCAAGGCTCGCCTTTCCGGGCCTGACGCTCGCGTGAACCTACGCAGCTGCCGCGGTATTATCGTCTTGGTTAACGCCGCTTTGGGGCGGGCGTTCCTACTACGGAGCCTTTCGGCGTCATGGGAACTCGGAGCATGTTGTAGCTGCTGGGCTTCTGCCCTGCCCCGGCGATGAGCAGGCCTGAAGGGCTGCAGCTACGGAAAAGGCAGGCAATCTCATGGCTATAGAGACCGCGTCCCCCGACAACATCCGTCCCATCAAGATCGAGGAGGAGATGCGCGCCTCCTACCTCGACTACGCCATGTCGGTCATAATCTCACGCGCCCTGCCGGACGTGCGGGACGGTCTGAAGCCGGTGCAGCGCAGGATCCTCTACGCGATGCACGACATGGGGATCCGCCCCGGCTCCGCGTACAAGAAGTCGGCCCGAATCGTCGGCGAGGTGCTGGGCAAGTACCACCCGCACGGGGACGATCCCGTGTACGAGGCGATGGTGCGCTTGGCTCAGGATTTCACCATGCGCCACCCCCTGGTGGACGGCCAGGGCAACTTTGGCTCCATCGACAATGACCCGCCGGCGGCGATGCGGTACACGGAGGCCCGCTTGGCGCGCATCGCGGAGGAGATGCTGGCCGATATCGATCGGGAAACGGTTGACTTTGCGCCCAACTTCGACGGCTCACTACAGGAGCCCGCAGTGCTGCCTGCGCGGCTGCCCGGCCTGCTGGTGAACGGGGCCGCCGGGATCGCCGTAGGGATGGCCACGAACATCCCGCCCCACAACCTGGGGGAGGTGTGCGACGCCATCGCTCACCTCATAGAGAACCCAGAAGCGACGACCGCAGATCTGGCCGAGATCGTGCGGGGGCCGGACTTCCCCACCGGGGGCGTGATCTTCCGCTACGAGAGGGTGCGGCTGCCAGCCACCGACGGCCAGGGCCCGACCAGCGAGAGGCGGGACGCTATCCGCACCGCCTACGCCGACGGCAAGGGGCGGGTTATCGTCCGCGCCCGCGCCCACATCGAGGAGATGGCCAAGGGAGGACGCTATCAGATCGTGGTCAGCGAACTGCCCTACCAGGCGAACAAGGCGGCCCTTATCGAGAAGACCGCCGACCTGGTGCGCAACAAGCGTATCGACGGCATCTCAGAGCTGCGGGACGAGTCCGACCGCCACGGCATGCGCATCGTCGTCGAGCTCAAGCGAGAGGGCCAGCCGCGACAGGTTCTCAGCAACCTGTTCAAGTACACGGCCATGCAGTCCACCTTCCCCTTCAACATGTTGGCCTTGGTGGACGGCCAGCCTCGGACGGTGAGCCTGAAGCGCATGCTGGAGTCGTTCATCGGCCACCGCCGGGAGGTGATCCGACGCCGCTCGGAGTACGACCTGGCGAAGGCGCGGGAGCGGGGGCACATCCTGGAGGGGCTGCTGAAGGCGCTGGACAAGCTGGATGAGGTGATCAAGACGATCCGCCGCTCGCCATCAGCGGAGGAGGCCAAGCAACGGCTGATGAAGGCTCCCTTCCGGCTCAGCGACCGCCAGGCGCAGGCCGTGCTGGACATGCAGCTCCGCCGCCTGGCCCGCCTGGAGCGGGAGAAGATCCAGGAGGAGTACGGGGAGATCATCAAGCAGATAGGCTACTTGGAGGACCTGCTGGCCAACCCACGCAAGATCGACTACCTCATCCGGGACGACGCCCAGGACGTCAAGCGGCGCTTCGGGGAGGATCGGAGGACGCAGATCATCGATCAGGAACCGGAGGAGTTCTCGGAGGAGGACTTGGTGGCCCACCAGGACGTGGTGGTCACCCTGTCCACCCGCGGCTACGTGAAGCGGCAGCCCCTGGTCACGTACCGCGCCCAGCGCCGCGGTGGTCGCGGTATTACCGGCATGAAGACGCGTGAGGACGACGCCGTCCGCCATCTTCTGGTGGCCGACACTCACGACGATCTCCTCTTCTTCACCGACCGCGGTCGCTGTTTCCAGGTCAAGACGTACGAGCTCCCGGATGCCGCTCGCACCGCCCGCGGCATCCCCCTCATCAACCTCGTCTCCATCGAACAGCGGGAGTGGGTGACGGCTGTGGTGCGCCTGCCGCGGAACCTGGAGCGGGACTATCTGGTGATGGGCACGAAGCTGGGCGAGGTGAAGAAGACGCCTCTCAAGTACTTCGCCAACGTGCGTCGCGGCGGCCTCAACGCTATGGACCTGGAGCGGGAGGACGAGCTCGTATCGGTCAAGATGGCCAGCGACGAGGATCACGCGGTGCTGGTGACGGCCCAGGGCAAGTCCCTACGCTTCTCCGTGCGCTCCCTCCGCTCGGCGTCGCGCCAGTCGGGCGGGGTGCGGGGCATCAAGCTGGCCAAGGGGGATCGGGTAGTGGCACTGGAGATCGCCAAGCCCGAGGAGGCGATGTTGGTGGTCACCGCCCAGGGGTTCGGCAAGCGTACGCCCGTTGGAGAGTACCCGCTGCAGGGCCGCAGCGGGCAAGGCGTCATCACCTTCAAGACCAACCCCAAGACGGGCCGCCTGGTCTCAGCGCGGATGGTTCACCCCAAGCAGGAGCTGATGCTCATCTCGGAGGGTGGCATCGTCCTGCGCACCGCGGTGGAGGAGATATCTGTCCAGGGGCGGCCCACGCAGGGCGTCACCCTGATGGATGTGGAGGAAGGGGACGCAGTGGCGGCCGTCACGGTCGTGGACATGACTGCGGTTCAAAAAGAGGACGGTTCTCTGCTCACCGGCGTGAGTGTGGAGCCGAAGCGCAAGGCCGGTGCTCGGAAGGCGCCGCCAAAGCCGAAGAGGGGAGCTGGGCGGCAGACCGCGCCCAAGGAGGGCAAGGCACGGCCTCCAGGAAAGGCTGCGGCGCGCGGCGCGGCTTCTGCGGCCAAGGGGCGTTCCGCGGAGGCACCGCCCGCGTCGAAGGGGAAGGCATCGCGGGCGGCGGTTTCCCGCGCCCCCAAAGGCCGGTCGACCGCCGCAAAGCCGCGGACCGCTCCCGCCAAGAGGAAGGCCAGGACGGCCAAGCCCGCTCCCTCGTCCCGGAGTCAGTCTCGGCGCGGGAGGCGCTAGTGGTGGACGCGGCCTCATCCTTGCTGGTATCGTTGTCCGATGATGGGGCGGTCGCGCCTGCCTCATGGCGGGCAGGCAATTGCGTTGGGGTCGAGGAGTTGGCGTTTGGCATCGCTGCAGAGGTGGAGACGGTTGCGGAGGTGATGGGGCCATGATCCGGAGGTCGCTGCCATGAAGGAGCGAACAGCAGACATCTTCGCCGACGTCGAACGGATCCGAGAGCGCATGGAGCACGCCTGGCGACAGGTTCTAGGTCCGCCAGGATCCCTCCGCTTCTGCCCGCCGGTCATCGAGCCAGCAGTTGACGTCTATGAGACGGAGCGGGAGGTCGTGGTCGTAGTTGAGATGGCTGGCATCTCGGAGGGAGATGTGGAGATCACCGTGGACGGGAGGACGCTGGTCATAAGCGGGGAGAGGAGGCCCAGCGCGGGCCGGCCCGGGCGTCTCTACTCGCAGATGGAGATCTGCCACGGCCCGTTCCGCCGCGAGCTGCTCCTGCCCTCTGAGGTGAACCCTGATGGGGCGCGGGTGGGATACTCGCGGGGCATGCTGGAGATCGTGCTGCCGAAGGTGCGCCGCCGCACGAGCCGCCCGGTCAGGATCGTCGTCCGCTAGGCGCAGCGTGCTTGCCTCTATAGGTTTGGAGACAAAGTCGGGGTCATGAGTCAACAGGCTGAGAGCAGTCAAGTGGAGGAGCGAGCGGCGGAAGCTGCCTCCCAGGATGACAAGCCCCAGATCCGCATTCCGGATGTCATTCCCGTCATCGGCAGCGGCTCCACCGTGATGTATCCCCAGCAGCTTATGCCGGTGCTGGCCACGGAGGAGAGGGACATCAAAGCGGTGGACGATGCCGCTGCCGCCGAGGTGCAGGTGCTGGGCTTGTTCGCCCAGAAGGCGGGCCCCGAGGAGGGGCAGTACAGCGGTGAGCTGCATGACGTAGGCACCGCCTCCAGCATTGTGCGCATGGCCAAGGCGCCCGACGGCACGGTGCACGCGATCCTTCAGGGCGTAGCCCGTATCCGGCTGCAGGAGCTTGTCCAGTCCGAGCCCTGGATGCGGGGCCGGGTAGAGCGACAAGAGGAGAAGGTCAAGACGGACCTGGAGGCGGAGGCGCTCATGCGCAACGCCGCCGCGGCCTTTCAGCGGGTCGTGGAGATGTCGGAAGCGCTGCCCAAGGAGTTGGCCACGGCCGTGGGCAACGTCTCCGAGCCCTCCTCTCTGGCCGACTTCATAGCCGCCAACCTCCATGTCACCCCGGAGCAGCGGCAGCAGGCGCTGGAGGAACTGGATATCCGCAAGCGCCTGCGGCTGATCATCGACCTCTTGCGCCATGAGCAGGAAGTGCTGGAGGTGGAGTCGCGGATCCAGTCCCAGGTGAAGGATGAGCTGGACAAACGGCAGCGGGAGTTCATCCTGCGGGAGCAGCTGAAGGCGATCCAGAAGGAGCTAGGCGAGGGGGAGATCACTCCTGAGCTGAGCGAGCTGAAGAAGCGGCTGGATGAGGCCGATCTGTCGGAGGAGGCGCGCAAAGAGGCCAACCGTGAGATGCAGCGACTGACGACGATCCCTTCGATCTCGCCGGAGTACCAGGTGGCGCGTACCTACCTGGAGTGGCTGGCCGACCTGCCCTGGAACGTCGGCACGGAGGACAACCTCGACATCGCTCGTGCCGAAGAGATCCTCAACGAGGACCACTATGGGCTGGAGAAGGTGAAGCAGCGCATCCTGGACTTCCTGGCTGTGCGCCAGCTGAGGGCGGGGGAAACCCGCGGGCCCATCCTCTGCTTCGTGGGGCCTCCAGGCACGGGCAAGACCTCCCTGGGTCAGTCCATCGCCCGGGCCCTGGGGCGCAAGTTCATACGCATGTCCCTGGGCGGCATCCGCGACGAGGCGGAGGTTCGCGGCCACCGCCGTACCTACGTCGGTGCCCTCCCCGGCCGCATCATCCAGGAGGTTCGCCGCTGCGGCTCCAACAACCCCCTTTTCATGCTGGACGAGGTGGACAAGCTGGGGGCGGACTTCCGCGGCGATCCGGCTTCGGCGCTGCTGGAGGTGCTGGACCCGGCCCAGAACCACACTTTCACCGATCACTACTTGGACGTGTCTTTCGACCTTTCCAAGACGTTTTTCATCACCACGGCCAACCTCCAGGATCCTATTCCTGCCCCCCTGCGCGATCGCATGGAAGTCATCGAGCTGCCCGGCTATACGGAGCACGAGAAGCTGGAGATCGCCAAGCGTTATCTGCTTCCCCGCCAGGTGACGGAGAACGGCATCCCGCCGGAGATGCTCACCGTGACCGACGACGCCATCCTGGAGCTGACCCGCTCCTACACCCGCGAGGCTGGCGTCCGCAACTTGGAGCGAGAGCTGGGCGCCATCTGTCGCAGCATCGCGCGGCGGGTGGCCGAGGGAGGGGCCAAGCCGGTCACCGTCGGCGACGAAAACATTTCCGACTTCCTGGGGCCGCCACGGTTCCGCTGGGAGCTGGCCGAGGAGAGGGATGAGGTGGGGGTGTCCACCGGCCTGGCGGCCACCATGACCGGCGGCGATGTGCTGTTCGTGGAGGCCACGCCGGTGCCCGGCAAGGGGCGGCTCATCCTTACGGGCAAGCTGGGCGAGGTGATGCAGGAGTCGGCTCAGGCCGCCCTTACCTACGCCCGCTCCCGGGCTTCCCTGCTCGAGATCCCGGCCGCGTTCTTCGACAAGCACGACATCCACATCCACGTCCCCGCCGGAGCCATCCCCAAGGATGGGCCCTCAGCCGGGGTGACCATCGCCAGTGCCCTCGTGTCCGCTATCACCCGGCGGCCTGTCCGTAAGGACACGGCGATGACGGGGGAGATCACCCTGCGGGGCAAAGTCCTGCCCGTTGGCTCCATCCGCGACAAGGTGCTGGCCGCTCACCGCGCCGGCATCAAGCGCGTCCTGGTCCCCGACGAGAACGAGAATGAC
>CAYFYG010000134.1:0-5018 GCA_964347225.1 uncultured Dehalococcoidia bacterium
CCTGCCACCGGCCCGAGTGAGGCCCGCCTTCCAGATGATGACCGGCTTTCGCGGAGCCAGATCCTTGACAAGCTGCACGAACCGCCTTCCGTCGCGGGGGCCTTCGATGTACATGGCCACGATCTCGGTCTCATCGTCCTCCGCCATGTACTCCAGCAGATCCGATTCGTTCAGGTCGCAGCCGTTGCCGTAGCTTACGACCTTGCTGCACCGGATGCCCCTCCCGTTGCCCTCCCGGGCGAACTCCACGGCGTGACCGCCGCTCTGCGAGATGAAGGCGACCGGCCCGCTCTCCGATGGGAAGTCGCCGCCGGGAAGAAGCGTGAGGCCGCCCCCGGGACAGTAGATGCCGAAGCAGTTGGGCCCGACGATCCGGATGCCCCGTCGCGCGATCTGACCAAGCTCGCGCTCGAGAGCCAGCCCACGCTCGTCCCCCGTCTCCGCGAACCCTGAGGTGAAGACCTCCGCGCCCTTCACGCCCTTGGCGAGACAGTCCTCCAGCACCGAGGGCACGTGGGCTGCCGGAACCATGATGGCGGCCAGGTCGACGGGCTCTGGGACCTCCCGGACGCTGGGATATGTCTTCACTCCCAGGACCTCCGCTGCATCTGGATGGACGGGGTAGATATTGCCCTTGAAGCCGAAGGCCAGCAGCGCCTGCAGGAAGCGGCTGCCGAACTTCGTCTCGTCCGTCGATACGCCTACCACCGCCAGCGCCCGTGGGTGGAAGATGGGGCGCAGTTCGCGCAGCCTGTCCATGCTCGCTCCTTCGTGTCGCGTTCCTCAGCTCAATTCGTATCCGTGCTGACGAGACGATGGGCCGCCTCCGTCGGCGGCCCTCATCCCCTGTGTGAGCGCCATCGCTCTGCGCGGTGGCGCAAGCCCCAGTATACCCTGTGGATCCGCTCGGGACGGCTCCGCATCCAACCTCCCCTGCGCGAGCCGTGGCTGTCCGCTGCATTTCAGGGGTCATCGGCAGCCGCCAGGGGCCGTTCGAGGTGGTATGGTATACGGCAGGCGAGGCCACCCGCGAACGTTAAGGAGCGCAAGCATGAAGGACTTCAACGACAAGGTGGCCGTCGTCACCGGAGGGGCCAGCGGCATCGGCCGGGCCATAGCGGAGCGTCTGGCGGCCGAGGGCATGAAGCTGGTCCTGGCCGACATCGAAGAAGGGGCGCTGGCCACCGCCCAGAAGGAGATGGAGGCGAAGGGCGCGACCGTCTTGGCCGTCCGCACCGACGTTTCCCAACCCTCGGAGGTCGAAGCGCTGGCCAAGAAGACCGTCGACGCGTTCGGCGCGGTCGACGTTCTCTGCAACAACGCCGGCGTCGGTCCCCCCGGTGGCCCCTTGTGGGAGCGCACCGTGGCCGACTGGCAGTGGGTCCTCGGCGTCAACCTCTGGGGCGTCATCCACGGCGTCCGCGTCTTCGTCCCCATCATGCGCGCCCAGGATACCGAGGCTCACATCGTCAACACGGCCTCGTTGGCGGGCCTCGTTTCGGTCCCCTGGATGGGTATCTACAACGTGACCAAGCACGCCATCGTCACCCTATCGGAAACGCTCCACCACGAACTCACTCTCAGCGGCACCAAGCTGAAGGTCTCCGTCCTCTGCCCCGCGTGGGTCAACACGGCGCTGGCCGACTCCGAACGGAACCGCCCTGCCGAACTCACCGATGCCGACCAGACGAAGAGCCCCCAGAGCGAGATGGTCGAGATGGCCCTCCGCGGCTTCCTGGCCTCGGGCCTCCCCCCCCAGCAGGTCGCTGATGCGGTTCTTGACGCCATCAGAAACGAGAACTTCTACATCCTCACCCACCCCGAGGGGAATGAAGTGATAAAGGCCCGCATGCAGGACATCCTCGAAGGGCGCAATCCCACCTACGAGCCGGTCTTCTCGTAGCGCAGCTGCGGGACATCCTCCCTCCCGCGATGCAGATTGCCGGCGCCGAAGCCGCGCTTTCGATAGACCCACAGCGGGTAGCAGCAACAAGACACAGGTGATCCGGTCGATGAACATCGAGGTCGTCAGAGCTGCGCCTCAGGACAAAGCTGTGCTGGACAACCTGCTGCAGCTCTACATGTATGACTTCAGCGAGATGCTCGGGACTGACGTCAATGCCCTTGGCCGCTTCGACTTCGAGTGGCTCCATAAGATCGACATCTATTGGACGGAATCCCGTCGGCATCCCTTTCTTGTGAAGGTCGATGGGCAGGTCGCCGGATTGGCCCTTGTGTGCCAGGGCAGCTTGCTCTCCGGTGATACGAACACGTCGGACATGCGAGAGTTCTTCATCATGCGGAAGTACCGACATCGAGGTGTCGGTGAGAACGTGGCCACGCGCATCTTCGACATGTTTCCCGGAAGGTGGGAGGTTCGAGAGGAAGCGGAGAATGTCCCGGCTCAGCACTTCTGGCGAAAGGTCATCGACCGGTACACTGGGGGCCGCTACGAAGAAAAGGTCGTCAACGACGACCGATGGAAGGGCCCGGCTCAGTTCTTTGACAGCTCGCGACCGTCGGACAGTCCCCCGCTCACGGCCGGCCAACCGAGCAGGGATTAGCCGCGTCGGGGCCGCGCGCCCGGCGCGATCTCCAACGACAGCCTTGAGACGGATGTCGCTCGGCCACCGTTCGAGCGTCTCTAGCGTCTCCCTCCGCCACGCGCGCTAACCTGTAACGTTCGCTCGTGAGCACTGGTCTTATCTCTATGAGATACGCAGCTCGAACGTGATCCAAAGATGAGGCTGATATTGCAGCACGCCGCCCGCGCGAGCGCCGCCTGGCGCCAACCCCATGCGTCCGCGCCATGGCCTGGTGTCGCCATTCGCAGGCTCGCCGACGAGCCGGTCGTTCGCCGCATCGGCAAAGGGTGGATGGCCTTCGCGATTCTGCTGGCAGGTGGCACCGTCGGCTACATGCTCATCGAGGGATGGTCGGCTCTCGACGCCCTCTTCATGACCGCCATAACGCTCTCCACGGTTGGCTACGGTGAGGTCGAGCCGCTTTCGGCGGCGGGGGCGGTGTTCAGCGTCTTCCTCATCTTCTTCGGTGTGGGGGCGGCGCTGTACACGTTCAACGCCATAATTCAGGCCGTCTTCGAAGGCCAACTGGGAGAGATCTTGGAGGTACGCAAGATGAAGTCCCGAATCGACGCGCTGCGAGACCACTGCATCGTGTGCGGCTTCGGCCGCGTGGGGTACGAGGTGGCGCGCGAGCTTCAAGCTCAGGGTGTCCCCTTCGTCCTCATCGAGAGCGACCCCGAGGTTCAGGAGAGGGCTCACGGCCTCGGCTATCTCTACATTGCGGAGAATGCGACCGCTGCGGAGGCGCTGGACGCCGCCGGTATCAGGCGCGCCGGTTGCCTCATTGCTGTGGTGGGCAGCGACGCGGAGAACACTTACATCGCTCTCTGCGGCCGGGCCCTCAATCCGGACCTCTTCATCGTCGCTCGGGCCGACTCCACTCTTGGGGAGGATCGTCTGCGTCAGGCTGGTGCGGACAAGGTCATCTCGCCGTATCGCATCGGCGGGCGGAGCATTGCCCTCGCGGCGCTGCAGCCGCAGGCCAGCGACGTCGCAGAGCTGGCGCGCACGGACCAATGGATTGCGGAGATAGATATAGACGAGGGTTCGGACCTGGTTGGCATGACCTTCGAGGAGTTCTGCCACGAGCGGGCCGACAGCAGTGTTGTGCTGGGGCTGTACGGGCCCACGGGACGCCTTGTCGTGGAGCCGCCGGCCGACCAGCGGCTGAATGTCGGTGACCGAATACTCGTCCTGGGCGATGAGAAGGACCCCGTCGGCATGAAGCTGCCGGCTGGTCGTGCCGCCCCGCGTGAGCCGGCGACCGTCGACAACTGAACGCTGGCTCGTGGCGCCTCCGGCGATTCGACCAACCCCTGCGACTGTTCGAGGTGACGTGACGACACGAGGGCCGGACCCGGCGTCCCTGACATTCTGCTAATTGGCTTGGTTTGGCACGGACGGCACCAAGAGCGCCACCGAGTTCTCCCACTATCCTCTCCGCTGTAAGGGCCGGCCCCCTGATCGCTCGCCATCCCCGTCTCCCTTCGCGTCACACGTTGGCCGTTCCTACGTTCTGGATGTTACAATCCTGCCACTGAGCCCTGAACTGCCTCGCGCGGGAGGTTTGCCCATGGACATCGAAGCCGCCACCGAACTGCTGCGTCGCCATGACGTCCGCACCGTCCGCATCGGCGGTGCCGACCTCGACGGCGTCTATCGCGGCAAGCGGGTCAGCGCCGACCACTTCCTCGCCTCCGCGGAGGAGGGATTCCCTCAGTGCGACGTCCTCTTCGGCTGGGATATCCAGGACGAGGTCATCGGTTCCCTTCCCTACTCCAACTGGGAGATCGGCTTCGCCGACATCGTCATGCGCCCCGACCTCTCCACCTTGGCGGTGGTCCCTTGGGAGGAGGACAGCGCCGCCGTCGTCTGCGACTTCTACACCGAGGCCGGCGACCCCCTGCCCATCTCCCCCCGCTTCGTCCTCCAGCGTGTCGTCCAGCGCGCCCTCGATGCCGGCTTTCGCTCCATCATGGCCGCCGAGCTTGAGGTGCGCTTCTATCAGGAGGATCAAGAGAGCCTGCGCGACAAGGGCTTCTCTGACTTGCGGCCTCTCAACCCTGGCCTCAACTGCTACAGCATCCACCACGCCTCCATCGACGAGCCCGTGATCGGCCGCGTCCGCCAGTGCTTGAACGACTACGGTATCACCGTAGACTCCTACAACCGCGAGCACGGCGCCGGCATGTACGAGATCAACCTCCGTCATGCGGACGCTGTCCGCGCCGCCGACCAGACGATGCTCTACAAGAGCGGCTGCAAGGAGATCGCCGCCCAGATGGGCGCCCTGCCTACTTTCATGGCCAAGGTCGCCGACGACATCGACGGCTGTGGCGGCCACATCCACCAGAGCCTCTGGAGCGCTGACGGGTCCCAGAGCGTCTTCTGGGACGAAGCGGCCGACCACCACCTCTCCCCCACTCTGAAGCA
>CAYFYG010000135.1:0-12817 GCA_964347225.1 uncultured Dehalococcoidia bacterium
CCCGTAGGAGCGAGCAACGAGCGGTAGTCGCGGGGCTTTAGCTCTGCGCGCGGCACGGAAGGGGAGCAGTTGACGATGACCGACAAACTCAAGGGACGCAACGCGGTAGTCACCGGCGCCGGCCGAGGCATCGGCCGGGAGGTCGCCCTCCTGCTCGCCCGGGAGGGCGCCAATGTGGTGGTCAACGACCCCGGCGTCAACGTCGACGGTACCGGTGCCGACGCCGGGCCCGCCGATCAACTGGTGCAGGAGATCAGCAGCGCTGGCGGCACCGCCGTCGCCAACCACGACAGCGTGGCCGACGTCGCCGGTGGCGAGAACATGATCAAACAGTGCGTGGATGCCTTCGGCCGGATCGATATCCTCATCAACGTGGCCGGCATCCTCCGCGATCGCATGGTCTTCAACATGACGGAGGAAGAGTGGGACGCCGTCATCGCTGTCCACCTCAAAGGGCACTTCAACACGATCAGGCCCGCCTCCGTGCTGATGCGGCAACAGCGGTATGGACGCATCGTCAACTTCTCGTCGATATCGGGGTTGCGGGGCAACTTCGGCCAAGCCAACTACGGGGCCGCCAAGGCGGGCATCGCCGGGCTCACCCGCGTTGTGGCGCGGGACCTGGGGCGCTACGGAGTCACCTGCAACGCCATCGCCCCCGTCGCCCAGACGAGGATGATCGCCTCCATCCCTGAGGCAGGCCGCCAGTCCCGCGCCCAGCGGGACCCGTCTGCCGCTCTGGAGCCTGTTGTGGAGCCGACGGCGGAGCATGTCGCCCCGATGACCGTCTACCTCTGCACAGACGAGGCCTGGAACATCAACGGCAAGATCTTCCACGTGGCCGGTGGCCAGGTGTCCCTGGCGGCTGAGGAGACGCCCGTGCGTCAGATCAGCAAGTCTGGGAAGTGGGAGGTAGGCGAGCTGATTTCGCTCCTGCCGGCGCACCTGTTGTTCGGGGTGCAGAACCCTTCGCCCCCGCCGCCCGACCTGGAGATCCCCGGGCGCCCGGTCAGCCAGCCCAAGGCCTAGAGCCTACGCCGGCACGCCCCGCCCGGTTGCAGGCGTCGCAACCCACTGACGGCGCACCTCCATGACGATAAACGTGTGCCCGTCGCGCCAGGCGCTGCCGCAATCGGCGAAGCCCGCCTTCTGGAAAGCGCGATGGGCGCGGCGGTTCCAGTCCAGCGTGTGTAGGTACAGTCGCTGAAGATCCGTGGTGCGGAACAGGTGGGTCACCAGGGCGGACACCGCATCGGTGCCATACCCCTGGGCCCACCAATCGCGCAGGCCGATGCTGATGCCCAGTTCGGCTTCCCGGCGGGCCGCATCGTGGTTGTAGTACATGATGTTCCCGATATGCCGCCCGTTTTCGTCTTCCACGGCGAAGGAACGCCCCGGCGTATCGGTGAACCGCATATCGAAAGACCAGTTGCGCTGGTACTCGGGGAACGGAATGTGCACTGGGGGTGATGCGTCGAAGCGGGCCAGTTCCTTGTCGCAGCGCCACGCGTACTCGTCGGCGGCGTCGGCCATGCGCTTGCGCCGCACCACTGTCTTGCGGCCGCGGGCGATGACGTCATCGCGGGGAAGGCCGGTCACGACATCCCCTCCAGTTCCACCCTGGCTTTCTCGACCATCTCCTTGTCGTTGTCGAAGGTCAGCGTCGCCTTCGCCTCGTCGATGGGAAGCCACTCCACGCGGTCATATTCCGAGTCGTGGTCGGCAGTGCTGCCGCCGGTCGTCCGCATCAAGTAGTGGTGTACCCACTTGTGGTAGCGGATGCCGTCGCGGGCGAACCAGTATTCGGCCACGCCGATCTTCTTGACGATCTCGACCTTCAGGCCGGTCTCCTCACTCACCTCGCGCACGGCCGCTGCCTCCAGCGACTCTCCTTCATCTGGCGTGCCTTTGGGTAGGCCCCACACTCCGTCGGAGTCGCGGCCGCAGATGACAACCTCGGGGCCTGTCGCTCTCTGTCGGACGACGACGCCGCCTGCCGACACGGCCCGCTCCACGGGCATCCTGCGTGACCTGTGCGCTGTCATGGTAGGCCGTAGTCCATCGAAAGCGGGTCCTCGATGAACGTTGCCTCGGCGAGAGCGGCGGCTGCCGCCTCCTGCACGCTGGGCGAGGGGGCCTGGAGCAGCGGGCGCAGCAGCGACTTCACGTCGCTGCCGCCGATCTGTCCCAGGGCGGCGATGGTCGCCTCTTTGACGTCCGGGTCGGGATCGTTGAGCAGGGGGGCCAAGTGGGAGACCGACCGCCTATCGCCCAGGGAGCCCAGGGCCATGGCGGCCTCGTAGCGCATCTCGGGATTCTTGCTGCCAAGCTCCTCGATCAACGGAGGAAGCCAGCGCGGCTCGCAGCTGCGGCCCCTGGCGTGCAGGGCGCTGACCCTGAGGCGCGGCGTCTCGCTCTCGTACGCCTCGAGGATCGACTCCCTTACCCAGGGGCGGCCGCAGGCGCCGATCGCCTCCAGGGCCCGGGCCCGGACCTCGTCCTCCTCCAGTTCATCATCCAAGGTGCGCCGCAGGCCCTCTTCCACCTTCCGGAAGTGCCGCTCGCGCAGGTTCCCGAACTCGAACATCAGGACGAAGCGGCCCAAGGCCAGCGCGGCCTCCGCCCGCACCACCGGCTCTTCGTCCTTCTCCAGCAGTTGCAGCAGCCGCCCGATGAGATCGCGACCCTCGTATTCCCAGAGACCGCGCACCGCGGCGGCGCGGATGTCGGCCTCCGGGTCGTCCAGGGCGGTGAAGAACACGGCGTCAAAGTTGAGTTCTGCGTTGTCCTCTGCCAGCTGTATCAGCCGGCCGACTACCTGCTGCCTTCGCTCCCCGTCGATCTCCTGCCACGCCGAGCGTAGTTCCTCTGCCTGCTCCGAGGAGAGGTCGTGCAGGTGCTGCAGGCCCGCCACGCTCAACTGAGAGGCCGGGTCGCGGAGGTCGCGCAGATAGTCTGAGAGCTCCATGGCAGCACTGTGCAGGGCATCATGCCTGCACTGCCATTCTACAACGGAGATGAGCGCTTCCGCTCCTCAGCTCCGCGTCGGCGCAGCCTTCCGCCGGTTGCCGCCCTCGCCCAGCTTGGGCTCCGTCCCCTGGATCAGGCGGCGGATGTTGCCCCCGTGTCGCAGCAGCACCAGGGCAGCGGCGAAGGCCCCGAACACGGCTTTCGAGTAGGTGTAGTGGTCGCCCCCCTCCACGATCGCCAGCACCAGTAGCGCCAGAGCACACAGCGGCACCGTGATTATCGACATCAACGACATGTAGCGGAACGTGAGGATGATGAACAACCCTGCCGCCAGCACACTCACGCTCACTGGCAGCGCAAGCGCAGCGAAGACGCCGAAGGACGTGGCGACCCCACGGCCCCCCCGAAGGCCGATGTACAGCGGGAAGTCGTGTCCCAGCACCGCCGCCAGTCCGGACGCCACCTGCAGGTCGTGCGACTCGAACAGGAACCAGGTGACGAGAACCGGCACGTAGCCCTTCAGGGCGTCGGCCACCAGTACCAACACGAACGGCCCCCTGCCTACCGTCCGCATCACGTTTGTGGCGCCCGTGGCCCCGCTTCCAAAATCGCGGACGTCGATCCCCCTGAGGACGCGCCCCGCTATGTATCCGAACGGGATCGACCCCACCAGGTAGGACACGGCGATGACCGCCGCAAACTCTAGGATCATTCAGCTTCGCTTCTGCTGCGGAAGGTGAGCCGGATGGCCGTCCCCTCAAACCCGAAAGCCCTGCGCAGGGCCTTCTCCAGATACCGCCGGTATGAGAAGTGTAGCAGCCTGGCGTCGCTCACGAAAAACACGAACGTGGGCGGGTTTGTCTCCGCCTGCGTGACGTATAGGATGCGCAGCATGCGGCGGCCTTTCGAGGGCGGACGATGCTCCGCCACCGCCTTCTGCACCACCGCGTTCAGCTCCCCTGTCGGCGCCCGTAGGAAGCGGCTGTCGCCGACCTCCAGCGCTAAGCCCAGCAGTCCGTCCACGTTGAGACCGGTCTTGGCCGAAACGAACGCTAATGGTGCCCACGGGGCGAACCGGAGCCGGCGCAGCGCCCTGCGCGCGAACTCCTCCCGGCTCTCCCCTGTATCGTCCATGAGGTCCCACTTGTTGGCGACCACGATGAGACCCTTGTGCGCATCGGCGACGTAGCCAGCGATGTGTTGATCCTGAGCGGCCACTCCCTCCGGCGCGTCCAGCACCAGCAGGCCGATGTCGGCCCGCGCCAGCGCCTGCTCCGCCCGCAGGACGCTGTACTTCTCGATGCCGCGCGTGATGCGGCCCCGGCGGCGGATACCCGCCGTATCGATTAGCAGCAACCGCTTGCCCTCGTACTCGAATGGGCTGTCGACGGCGTCGCGGGTGGTGCCGGGCTCGGCGCTCACCAGCACCCGCTCCTGGCCCAGGATGGCGTTGACCAGCGCTGACTTGCCGACGTTTGGCCTCCCCACGATGGCTAGACGCAGCGCCTCCGTCGGCGCCTCCGCCTCTGCCGGCGGCAGCAGTTCCTCCAGCCTGTCGCGGAGGTCGCCCAGGCCGATACCGTGGTACGCACTCACCGGAACGGGATCGCCCAGCGCCAGGTTGTAGAACTCGGCGGCGGACTCGCGGCGGGCGTCGTTGTCCGCCTTGTTGGCCAGCAGGACCACCGCCTTGTCCGTCCGTCGCAGGAGGTGCGCGATCTCCTCGTCCAGGGGTGTCAATCCGGACGCGGCGTCGACCAGAAAGAGGATCACATCCGCCTCCGTCACCGCCGTCTCGACCTGGAGGCGGATCAGTGCCGGATAGCCTTCGTCGGCGCCCGGAACGAGCCCGCCGGTGTCGATGACGCCGAAGGAGAGCCGCCCTATCTGGGCCTCGCCGTACAGGCGGTCCCGCGTCGTCCCGGAGACCTCTGATACGATCGCCCGGCGGCCGCCTATCAGCCGGTTGAACAGCGTGGACTTGCCGACGTTGGGTCGCCCCACGATGGCGACCACCGGTCTGCGGCTGATCCTTCCGACTGGGAGCGGATGGGGCTTCGCGCGGGGCACACCTACCTCGCCTCCAGCGTGATCTCAACCGTCTCCGGGGAGACGTCCGCCACCAGCGTGTCAGCGGGTGCGGACACGCTCACGTTGACGGCGTGCGTGCCCTCATCCAGTCCCGACAGGTTGACCGTGGCGGCAATGTCGTTGGGGCGAAGCGCTCGCAGCGTGGGCAGCTCGCCCAGCAGTTCCACCTCGACGAATGGTAACGCCCCGCCGACGGTCAGATCGGCGTCGAGGCCGACGGCGACCGCGGTCACCGCCAGCGTTCGCCTCCCTTGCGCGGGCTCAATTTCCACGGTCACTGTGACGCTCGTGCCGCCACCGACGCTCACGTCCGGCGGCAGATCCAGCGACACCGTCAGGACGAGGTCATCGGTGGCTCCACTTATGTCGACGGGCTGCGTGCGGATAGCTGCCGCCTCCGCAATAAAGGATGGAGGCCCGAGCGCCGTCGCCACGGCGGGGTCTACGCTGACACTCACCACTTCATATCCAGTAGCCGGGGAGCCGGTCACCGTGGGCCTGATGGCGAGGGGAGCGCTGAACTCCTTCTGTGTTACCTCTACCGAGACGTTGACCGCGTTGGGCTCCAGGAAAACGTTGTCCACGAGGGTATCCAGCACGTCCCTCGCCTCCAGTCGAACAGCCTGCCCCACGTCCTCCGTTCGTCCGGTAATGTCCAGGGTGGCTACCACTTGGCTCACCTGCGTCACCTTGTCCTTTGTTCCCGTCACCAGCGCCGTCTCCGCATCCATCTCAGGAACTCCTGCCTCGTAGCCGGGGGCGGGCTCACCCTCCAGCTTGATGGAGATGGGCACCGACTTACTGAACAGGCTTCTCAGATCCACCTCGACCGTCTCAGGTATCACCTGGGTGACCCGCAGGCCGCCTCGTCCTGTCAGTGGCTCGACCCGCACCGGGAGATCGTAGGCCCCGGCTTGCAGTTCCTCCAGGTCCACCGTGGCCTTGAAGTCGGCAGGCGATAGCGTGTTCCACACGTCGTCGGCAACCTCAACCCGGACCCGCACCTTGATCAGCGGCTTGGCGAGCGCCAAGTCTCCCGGCCGATCGACGGCCTCCACGTCCAGCTCGAATGGCAGGACGCCAGAGCGTGTTGGGCTTTCGGTGTCCGTGACGAATATCCACAGTGCGAACCCCAAGATGACGGAAAAGGTTGCCAGCCCCAGGTTCCCGCGCACGGACGTTACCACCGGCCAGATGAGCCCTCGCAGGAAAGTCAGGGCCTCTTCCAGCTGCTGCCTCAACCGTTCCATGGCCCTTCGCCCTTCGTCATCTGGTAAGCCTCGGCAGGCCCCGCCGCGCCGGCCGGTCTAGGTCACTCGCCGGCACCAGCAGGCTGCGCAGGACACCTCGCAGGCGCGGCCCATCCAGTCGCGATATCATCCTGCCGTTCGCCGCCACCGACATGTCCCCCGTCTCTTCCGACACCACCACCGCTACCGCGTCCGTCCGCTCGCAGATGCCCATGGCGGCGCGGTGCCGCAGCCCCGCCAGCTCGCGGTCGCTCCGATCCGATAGGGGCAACGTGCAGCCACCCGCTGCCACCCGGTCCTCGCGGATGATGACGGCGCCGTCGTGCAGCGCGGAGTTGGGGTAGAAGATACCCTGCAACAGGCGGCTCGAGGGCGCCGCGTCCAGCTTCACGCCGGTGTCCACGTAGTCCTCTAGGCCGGCCTCCCGCTCCAGCACGATGATCGCCCCGTGTCGGTTGGCGGACAGGCTCAACGCGGCGTCCGCCACCTTGTCCACGATGCCCCCGTATAGCTGTCGGCCCGGCCAGGGCCAGCGCCCCGTCCGCCCCACTCGCTCCAGGAAGCGCCGTATCTCTGGCTGGAAGATGATCGGTATCGCGATGAGGATGGCCGGGAACGAGTTGCTCAGGAGCCAGTCCAGCACCGTCAGGTCTAACACCGACGCCAGGATCACTGCTCCCAGAAGCACCATGATGATGCCCCGCAGCAGGGACATCGCCGTCGTGCCCTTCAGCAGGAGCAGTGCCAGGTAGATGAGGGTGGAGATCATCAGGATATCGACGACGCTGGCCGCCTCGAACCGCTCTAGAGCGTCGCGTATCGTGTCCCACAGCTCCACGCTAGCCGGCCTCCTCCTCAAGGATCAGCGCCAGCACCGCCTGCTGCGCGTGCAGCCGGTTCTCCGCCTGGTCGAACACCGCCGACTGCGGTCCCTCGATCACCTCTGCAGAGACCTCCTCGCCCCGGTGCGCCGGCAGGTCGTGCATGAAAATCGCCTCCGGCGCCGCCAGGGACATCAGCCGCGAATCCACCTCGTATCCCTGGAACGCCTCCCTCCGCGCCGCGCTCTCCTCCTCTTGCCCCATGCTCGCCCAGACGTCCGTGTACACGACCAGCGCTCCCTTGACCGCCTCCCCTGGGTCGCGCAGGCAGGCGACGCTGCCCCCGGCGTCACGGGCCAGCCCCCGCGCCCGCGCCACGGTCGCCTCGGGCAGGTCGTAGCCCTCCGGCGACGCGAACCGGAACTCCATGCCGCTCATCGCCGCTGCCAGGCAAAGGGAGCGTGCCGTGTTGTTGCCGTCGCCCACGAAGGCCAGGCTCACCCCCTCCAGTCGGCCTTTCTTCTCTCGTATCGTGAGGACATCCGCCAGCGCTTGGCAGGGGTGCTCCCCCTGCGAAAGCGCGTTGATCACCGGCGCGTCGGCCCATCGGGCCAGCTCCTCCACCGTCTCGTGGGCAAAAGTCCGCGCGGCGATGCAGTCCACGTAGCGGCTCATCACGCGTGCCACATCCTCCACCGGCTCGCGGGTGCCCAGGCCCACCTCTGCCGGCGACAGGTATATGCAGTCGCCTCCAAGCTGTCGCATCGCCACATCAAAGGAAACGCGGGTTCGCAGCGAAGGTTTCTCGAACAGAAGCGCCAGCGTCTTTCCCGGCAGCACGGATCGGCGGCCGCCAGCCTTCAGCGCCGTCGCCGTCCTCAGCACGAGCGCCAGCTCCTCTGGCGAAAGATCTGTGATAGATAGTAGGTCGCGGCCGCGCAAAGCTGTACCTCCGGAGGGTCAGGCATGCCCGCCTTGGGTGGGTTCGGCAAACCAAGTATAGCATCCGCGCACGGGGCGCACTGCAGGTCCGTCCAGAGGTCACGAGTTGGGGACAGGGTGAGCCCTGAGGAGCACGCCCACTCGCGCGCTGGCGGTACACAGGGTGCGGGTCTGGCGCGAAGTCTAAATGCTTTCAGGGGTGGGCTAGGCGCGACGAAGAACGCTGGTGTGGACCGGCGACGCGTCGGCTCCTCACAGTACACACAGAACGGCCAATAGGGATGCGCTCCGGGGGCTGGTTGTGGGGGAGGGGGTGCGGGGGCCAGACCCGGAGCGCGACTGCCTCGGATGGTTGGGGCTCCGCCGGGAGCCTGCTCAACTGCCAGGGGAGGGAGCGCGGTTTGCCGCGCAGCAGCCTTGTGCCTCCGGCGCAGCCGCCGGGCGGTCGGCCGGTGCCCAGCCACCGTCTCCTTTCTCCGTCCACCGCCCGTTGGCCATGCTGGGCTTGCCCGCCAACCGTGGCACCATCAGTGTATCAATTGATGAATCAAATGGCAAGTATCGACATAGGTAAACTGGCTATCATCCGCCACACTGTCCACGCGGGGGGCAGGCGACGGTATCGGCCTAGGTGCCGCGCCGCCGGTCTGCGCCTACGATCGCTGCCACGCTGTGAGCTGCTCGGCGTCCGTCAAGCCCCCGACGTCGGAGGACATGACCAGCAGGTCGTGGGCCTTGCCCTTGCGGTCGCGCACAAAGCCGCGAAGCACCGCGTCCACCGTGAAGCCCAGCCGCTCCAGATTGGCTCGTGTCCTCTTCTGCTCCGGAGTCATGCGGGCAATGATCTTTTCTAGGTCCAGGTCCTTGGCAATGGCGAAGACGTCGAAAGACAGCCGGCGCCCGAGGCCCACGCCGCGGTAGTCGGGCCTCACAAGTACTCTGATTTCGCCTACGTGGCGCCCCCAGAATGACTCGTCGCGCCACAAGCTACCGTAGCCCACCAGTTCGCCGTCCCCCTCCGCCAGTACGGTGATGGTGCGCCCAGCCTCGATGTCCCGAACCCACTCATCCACGACTACGGGGTCCGTGATGTCCTTGCGCAGGAATAGAAGGTCCTCGGGCGGCAGAGCGCGGGCGAAATCCACGATGCGATCTCGATCCGACTTCTCCATCAACCGCAGGGTGGCCTTGCGGTTGCCCCCTACCCCTATCTCCCGCGGATACATTTCAAGGATGAAGCTACTGACTTCAGTCATTGGAGTCTTTCCTCCCGCCCAAGATTGCCCGCCTGATGACTACGAACGATGGCCCCATCAGAATAGGAGCGCATCCCAAGGATACCTCCGGTTAAGCCGACTTTCAACAACGGGACACCCCTGTTCCGTCCACGGGGGAAAATGCCAGCAGACAGGCCGATCGCTATCGCGGACGCCCCTGTTCCGCGCCAGACGAGGCTCAACCCTCCTGAGACAACCGTGGGTCGCTCGCAGGCTATGAGTCGTGAACAGAAGGCTCGCGCCATGCGCCAGAGGGGGACGTGCGAGGTGTCTCGCGCTTGGCCCAGATGCCCAGCCGGGGCAGGCGACCGGTGCATCCGGCCATGAAGCCGCGAGCCCCGCTCCTGGCCTCGCTGACTCGGAGAGCTGCTCTCGCCTCTCGGTCCTTCTCAGCCAGAATCGCACGTACCTCCAGCTGCTGCATCAGGTCTATCATTGCCATCACCGCCTGTGCGCCTAGGATCGCTGCCTTTTCAGCTGGCAAGACGGGACGGAAAGAGAAGCCGTTAGGCCCCAGCCGGTGGGTATTAGGTTTGGGACTGGTTGGCATTGAGTGAACGCTAAACCACGTTGACATCGGCCCAGACGAGGCGCATAATCCCTGCGAACTGCTAGGCAGGGGCAACGAAGCCATGATGGCGTACACTGAGCGACCCCAAGTTCACGCTTCTGCCGACTTCGGTCACCTGAGCCGAAAGGAGGCAACATGCTGTTCATGATTACCCAGAAGCACGCTCCGGAATCCTGCCCCATGCATGTGGGCGGCTCCAGAACCCTGTACGACCCCAGCGCTGAGGGCGTCACCCTCATAGCGCGGTACGCCGCTTTCGCCGAGCATGTCATCTACTACGTCGTCGAAGCCGAAAACCACGACGCCATCCAGAAATTCCTTGCCCCGGCCTTCACCAGCTGCGCGGCCGCGGTCACTCCCGTGAGCGAGGAGTCATCCGTCTGCTGACTGGCACAGTCACGCCCGCGGGGAAACGCATCCTCGTGCCCGCCCGCCAGCAATCGCGGTCAGTCGGACTTGTGCAGGCTGGCGCCAAGAGCCACGACGGCGTAGACGGGCTTCCACAAAATGGGGCATGGTTATCCACAAAAAGGCTGCCTGTGGCCGCCCCACCGCTTCCCGTTTTCTGCTAGTATCCAGTCTGCCTCGAGCCGTAAGGAGGGCCGGGGTAATGGCGTTCTCTGAGTCCTTTTTGCGTACCCTCCCACGCGGGCGGGGACTCGGGAGCGCCGATCTATCGGTTCCCTCCGTCCACGATGCATCGTTTGGCTGAGGGAGGTGGCTCAAATGAGGCTGCTGAAGATGTGCCCCCGATGCCTCGGCGACATGACTGTGGACGAAATCCTCGGGGACGATGACAGCCGCTGCCGCATGTGCGGCTATCGCTCGTTCGCGGGGCCGCGTCCAGCAGGGTCAGCTCCGAATCTGAGCCCCGCTTCGATAACACTGCGGCAGAGAAACTGGCCCTACGCCAGTCGCTACCTTCGCCCCGACGGCCGTCACGTCATAGCCTGATCGACGGTTCCTAGCTCCACCATCGCCCTCCTGTCGTACCGGTCGGCCGCCGCGACGGCCATCGCGCACCCACCCCTGCAACGTTTCGCGGGGCACCAGCGTCTCTATGACGGGAGATTGGTATGGCGAAAAAGAGACGATGGCCTACCATCACCGGGCAGGGGGTCGTCCTCGTCACCATCGCAACCGTGGCGACCCTCATCGCTGCCGAGTTCACGGCCCGTCGGGTTTACGATAGCCAGGCCCGCCGCCGCGAGGGCATGGTCAGCTCCTCACCTTAGAGCGCCGGTGGCCCCGGTAGCCGACTTCGCGACCGACCGCTGATGGCGCTCGGCGGCAGCCTCCGCCGCGCGTACGGCCGCGGCTTGTCGGCCTGGCGGTGTCGGCATGCTGACGGGCGGAGCGGGCGGACGAACCCGGTCTGACGCTCGGAGGCCAGCGCCATCCCTCCCTTTGGGCCGGGCGCAAGTCCGCCGCCCACTCCTCCCCTCGCATGTGATGCGGCTGTCCTGGCCGGGAGACCGCAACAGAAGGTTTGCAGGACCGCCGCACCCCCGTCCTATGGGTCGCATTATAGTCAACTGCGCCGGGCTGTCAAGGGGGCATGGGAGGTGGGGTCGGCTCGGGTATAGGGACGGCCTGGCGTTATTGTAGCGGTGCTGGGGTGGGAAGAACAGGGTGATAGTCCCTGCTCTGCGGCTGGTGTGGAGGGAGCGGGGCTGGGGAGCGCCTACGAGGCCGTGACCACCGTCGCCTTTGCAGAGCTGGCGTTGTTGGTCAAGTCGGGGTCGCTGACGGCCTCTGCCGGGTCGATGGCCACGCTAACGTTGGCTGTGAGTTCATGAGCACCGGGCTCAAGGCAGGTGACGAGCCAACCCCGGCTGATGAACACGCCGACCCCCTCTGGGAGCGAGCCGTCCTCCACCACGACGGGGCCTTCGGGAGATACCGTGCAGGCAGATGGAACCGTAAGGCTGAAGGTCGTGTCGACGAGGACCACGTCCACCGGCCCCCCGTTCGCGAGGCGGGCACCGACCCAAACCACGAACTCCTGTTCGAACGATGACGCGATGGGTGTGCTGATGGTGACGTCCACGACCTGAACATCGGCCTGGTCGGTTGGCCCGGGCGTGGGGTTCGGCTGAGGGGCCGGGTCTTCGGTCGTGCAGCCGCGTTGCGCCTGCTTCTCTGGACTGTGGGCGGACTTGCCGTTGGCGTGCTCGGCTCCGTTCTCGGCTGCGTGGTTGGGGCAGCCGCCCTTACCGGCCGCAGCAGGGCTTGCACCGGCTAGGCACAGCGCCACTGTCACCGCCGCTATTCCGCAAGCCAACGCTAGAGGGGTAATCTTTCCACTCATGACGGCTATCCTCCAAATCCGCACCGCTTGACCTCTTATAACCTGTAATAGACGCTTTGCCGCGGGTGTTTGTTTCAAGAGAGGGGATGTGGAGGATACGTGATGCCGGTGTACGGTCGCGCCCAGGTGGAGGAGATGCGGCGTTGGAGGGTGCTCCGTTGACAACCCTCTGCCCCAGGCGCACAATCGCGGCGACACGCCGTGTCGCGTCGGCTTCCTTCAGCCGCTTAAGGAGGAGAGAGCATGGTTAGGTTCAATGGCGTCAACCACTTGGCTATGGCCACGGGCGACATGAACACCACAATTCGCTTCTGGAGAGACCTGCTCGGCATGCGGCTAGTTGCCGGCCTGGGACAGCCGGGCTACCGCCACTACTTCTTCCAGATCTCAGACTACGACCTGATCGCCTTCTTCGAGTGGCCCGAAGTGAGACCGGTCGCTCACAAAGACCACGGCAGGCCGGTCCAGGGGCCCTTCATCTTCGACCACGTGTCATTCGGCGTCGACGGCGAGGACGACCTATGGGAGCTGAAGGACAGGCTGGAGGCTGCTGGCTTTCACGTCTCCGACGTGATAGACCACGG
>CAYFYG010000136.1:0-11117 GCA_964347225.1 uncultured Dehalococcoidia bacterium
ACCCGCCACCTGGGCAACCTGGTACCCATCCAAGAGGTGTTGCAGCGGTACGGAGGCGACGGCCTGCGCATCTTCGTCCTCAGCTCCCACTACCGCAGCCCCATAACCTTCTCCGAGGAGAGTCTGGAGGCCGCCAAGCGGGGGGCGGAGCGCCTCCGCATCGCGGTCAATACCCCCGGCGGCCGGGCCGATCCGGCGACCGACCCGCAGCCCTTCCGACAGCGTTTCCTGGACGCCATGGACGATGACCTCAACACGGCCTCCGCCTTAGGCGGACTCTTTGACCTCGCCCGCGAGATCAACCGCGCCCGCGACGAGGGCCGCCGGATAGACGAGGCCCAGGCCAGCTTACGGGAGATGGCCGGCGTTATGGGCCTTACCTTGTCAGAGCCTCTGGCCGCGGACAGGGCCAGCGCTGGCCCCTTCATCGAGCTCCTGGTAGAGCTGCGCGACGAACTTCGTGCCGCCAAGCTGTACGAGCTGTCGGACAGGCTGCGGGCCCGCTTGGCCGCGATGGGAGTGATCCTGGAGGATTCGTCGGAGGGCACACGCTGGCGGCTCAAGGACTGAGCGGCCTCGGATTGGAGACTTCTTCCTTGACTTTTGCGAAAAGCGGCCCCTATACTACGGGGTGGGTCGTCGCCCTGTGCGACGAACCTTGAATTTTAGGCGCTGGAAGCGCCGCGGGCCGAAGTGGCGCAATGGTAGCGCAAGCGATTTGTAATCGCTAGGTTGGGGGTTCGATTCCCCCCTTCGGCTCCAGGAGTGAAGTGGGGAGTAGCTGATACGGCGGCGGGGTGGCTGAGTGGTTAAAAGCACCGGGCTGTAAACTCGGCGCCCTGAGATGGGCTACGCAGGTTCGAATCCTGCCCCCGCCACCAGAAATGAGCGGCGAGCCTTAAGGAGGTAACAGGCGGGGGCAGGGACAGACTGCCAGCCACTGTTGCGAAACAGCCCACGTAGCTCAGTTGGTAGAGCACGTTCTTGGTAAGAACGGGGTCACCGGTTCGAGTCCGGTCGTGGGCTCCACCAATGGAAGTTCTAAAGCAAGACAGGCTATTATAGGGGGTGGGACAGGGATGTCTTGATCTCTAACCCACGATCCACAGCATAGGAGGAACTCCCGCATGGCCAAGGAAAAGTTTGTGCGCACCAAGCCGCACCTCAATGTGGGTACCATCGGCCACATTGACCACGGTAAGACCACCTTAACTTCTGCCATGACAAAGGTCTTGGCCCTGAAACAGCAGGCCGATTACCGCGACTTCTGGAGCATCGACAAGGCGCCGGAGGAGCGCCAGCGCGGTATCACCATCGCCATCGCCCACGTGGAGTATGAGACCGACAAGCGCCACTACGCCCACATCGACTGCCCCGGTCACGCCGACTACATCAAGAACATGATCACCGGCGCGGCCCAGATGGATGGCGCCATCCTCGTCGTCGCCGCCAACGACGGCCCCATGCCCCAGACCAGGGAGCACGTCCTCCTCGCCCGCCAAGTTGAGGTCCCTGCCATGGTCGTATTCCTGAGTAAGGTGGACATGATGGAGGACCCGGAACTCCTAGACCTCATCGAGCTGGAGGTGCGCGAGCTGCTCACCAAGTACCAGTTCCCCGGCGATGACATCCCCATCATCCGTGGCGATTGCCTTAAGGCAATGCAGAGCGAGAGCACCGATCCCAACGCGCCCGAATTCGAGCCCATCCATCAGCTGATGAAGGCCATTGACGAGTACATCCCGGAGCCCACGCGCCCGCGCGACAAGCCCTTCCTTATGCCCATCGAGGACGTATTCGGCATCAAGGGCCGCGGCACCGTGGTCACCGGCCGCATCGAGCGCGGCGTCATCAAGTCCGGCGAGGAGGTGGAGATCATCGGCTTCACCGACACCCGCAAGACCGTCTGCACCGGCGTGGAGATGTTCCGCAAGACCCTGGACTCGGGCGAGCCCGGCGACAACGTGGGCTGCCTCCTGCGGGGCATCGAGCGCGAGGAGGTGGAGCGGGGCCAGGTACTGGCCCACCCCGGCTCCATCAAACCCCATACCAAGTTCGAGGGGGAGGTCTACGTCCTGGCCAAGGAGGAAGGCGGCCGACACACCCCCTTCTTCAACGGCTATCGCCCTCAGTTCTACATCCGCACCACTGACGTCACCGGTGATGTCCGCCTGCCGGAAGGCATGGAGATGGTGATGCCTGGCGACAACATCAAGATGTCCGTGGAGCTCATTCAGCCGGTCGCCATCGAGGAGGGCGTCCGCTTCGCCATACGCGAGGGCGGCCGCACGGTGGGCGCTGGCGTCATCACTGAAGTCGCGGAGTGAGGCAGGTCTGACACGTGGCCCGCAAAGAGGATCGAGTGGTGGCCGAGCTGGCCTGCACGGAGTGCAGAAACCGTAACTACGTCACCTCCAAGAACCGCCGCAGCGACCCCGACCGCCTGGAGCTGCGCAAGTTCTGCCCTCGCTGTCGGGGCCACCGCCTGCACCGGGAGGCTCGATGAGCCGCTCCCTGCGGCGCCATCCACCAGTCAAGCAGCGCAAGGGAGCCCGCGGCAAGGCGCCTGCCCGTCCCCTGCCGCGCACTGGCTCCCGCGCCGCTCCCCGTGGCGAGGGCCGTTCCGGCTTGGCCGCTGTCGCCTCCTGGCGCCCTCGCTTCATCATGGACATCATTAACGAGCTGCGCAAAGTAGTCTGGCCCAGCCGCCAGGACACGGCGCACCTCACTGTTGTCGTGGTCGTGGTCGCCCTCCTCGTGGGGGCCGCCCTCGGCGGCATCGATATCGGCTTCGGCTGGCTCATCGATAACCTGCTCTTACGCTAGGAGTGATAGGAGTTGGCCAGGAGGAAGAAGAGCACGGAGGCTGCCCTACAAGAGGGCTCAAGCGAAGAGAGCGTCGAACTCCAGGAGGAAGCGGCGGAGGAGTCCGCGAAGGGGCCTGCCATCTCCGACGAGGAGATGTTCCTGCCGGGACGCGCCTGGTACGTCATCCACACCTATTCCGGCTATGAGGACAAGGCCCGCACCAACCTGGAGCAGCGCATCAAGTCCATGGACGCCCAGGACCTCATCTTCCACGTCGTCGTCCCTTCCGTGGACGAAATCGAGATCCGCGATGGGGCTCGCCGCACCGTCCCCCGTAAGATCTTCCCCGGGTACGTACTGATCCAGATGATCGAGATGCGTCAGGACGACCCAACCGCGTCCGACCAGGATAAGACTCGCTCAAGCAAGGCCTGGACCGTGGTTCGCAATACGCCGGGGGTGACCGGGTTCGTGGGCTCGGGCACGATGCCCACACCCCTGGAGGAGCCGGAGGTGCGCTCCATCCTCCGCCAGATGCGCGCGGAGGAGCCCCGCATCAAGGTCGGCTTCCAGGCTGGGCAGAGCATCCGCATCGTCGATGGCCCCTTCGCCGAGTTTATCGGCACCGTGGACGACATCAACGCGGAGAAAGGCAAGGTGCGCGTGCTCGTATCCTTCTTCGGGAGGGAGACGCCGGTGGAGCTGGACTTCCTTCAGGTGGAGAGGCTGTAGGCGCATGGCCAAGAAGCTCCGCGCCGTCATCAAGCTTCAACTGGAGGCCGGTAAGGCCACTCCGGCCCCGCCCGTGGGTCCCGCCCTGGGCCAGCACGGCGCCAACATCATGGCCTTCTGCAAGGAGTACAACGAGCGCACCACCTCCCAGGTCGGCAGCATCATTCCCGTGGAGATCATCGTTTACGAGGATCGCTCCTTCACCTTCTCCCTCAAGACACCCCCCGCGTCCGACCTCATCAAGAAGGCCCTGGGTCTGGAGAAGGGGAGCGCCACACAGATCCGCGAGAAGGTGGGTACCCTCACCCGCGACCAGGTGCGCCAGATAGCCGAAACCAAGATGAAGGACCTGAACGCTAACGACATAGAGGCCGCCATGCGAATGGTGGAGGGCACCGCTCGCAGCATGGGTGTGGAGGTGGCCAGATAAACATGGCCAAGCGAGGAAAGCAGTACCGCGCCGTCTTGGAGAAGATCGACCGCGAGCGCACCTATGAGCCGCAGGAGGCGGTGAAGCTCCTTAAGGAGACCGCTTTCGCCAAGTTCGACGAGACAGTGGAGCTGCACGTCCGCACCAGCCTGGACACCCGCCACGCCGATCAGCAACTGCGGGGCACCATCGTCCTCCCACACGGCCTGGGCAAGAGCCAGCGCGTCCTCGTCTTCGCCGAGGGCGAGGCTGCCCGCATCGCCGGGGAAGCCGACGCCGACCACGTCGGCTCTGACGACCTGGTCAAGCGGATCGAGGGCGGCTGGCTGGAGTTCGACGTGGCCCTGGCCACTAAAGAGATGATGGGCAAGGTCGGCCGTCTGGGCCGCATCCTGGGCCCGCGCGGGCTCATGCCTAACCCACGCACCAACACCGTCGTCGAGGGCGAGGACCTCTCCAAGGCCATCCGCGACGCCAAGCAAGGCCGGGTCGAGTTCCGCACTGACCGTACGTCCCTGATCCACGTCGCCATCGGCAAGGTTAGCTTCCCCGATGAAGCCCTTCTGGAGAACCTCAGTACCCTTGTCGGTGCCATCGTCCGCGAGAAGCCTGCCGGAGCCAAGGGTCAGTTCATCCGCACCCTCACCCTCACCTCGACCATGGGGCCCGGCATCAAACTGGATCCCCAGCCCACTCTTTCTTTCAGCGTGGGAGCTGGCGTATAATCAACTTTCGGTAACGCCCGAGACAGCGGGTCTCGCCGCAGGTGAGTTAAGCCACGGGCCCGCCGAGGCAGCCAGGACGCGAACCGTCCCGTGGATCCTCCAGCCCTCGGGCTGGGTTCGAAAGACAGTTCGGTTGTCCCTTGCCTCCGGGCAAGGGACTTTTTGTTGTAGTGGAGGCCTTCAGGCCTTCAAGCCAGGAGCGGCCCCATGCCGACCCAGAAGAAGATCGATACGGTGGAGGAACTGAAGCAGCGCATCAGCCGCGCCACCATCACCATCGGCACCGACTACCGCGGACTGCGCGTGCCGGAGATGGAGCAGATGCGGCGGCGCCTGCGCCAGGCCAGCGTGGAGGTCAGGGTAGTCAAGAATAACCTGCTGCGCCTGGCCGCCGACCAGGCAGGAATCCCGGAGCTGATGCAGGTTGTGGAGGGCCCCACCGCCCTCGTCCTCGGCTACGAGGACCCCGTTGTAGCCGCGAAGACCGTCACCGAATACGCGCGGTCGGCGCCCCCCACCTTCGCCATCCGCGGCGCCTTCATGGAGGGTCAGGTGGTGTCGCCTGACGACCTCCGTGATCTCGTCGGCCTGCCCCCCAAGCCGATCATGCTGGCCCGGCTAGCGGGCCAACTCCAGTCGCCTATGGCCGTCCTCACCGGCCTGCTGGATTCGCCCCTGCGTGAACTGACGTCACTTCTGCAATCCGCCCTGAGCGAGCTCCCCGGTCTCATCGAGGCCCGAGCCCGCCAAATGGAAGCAACCCAAGGACAACCCTAAAGGAGGACCTTCATGGCCAAGGCCAAGTCTTCTGGAGACGGGGCCCGCGTGGACCAGGTGCTGGACATCATCAAGGAGATGACCATCCTGGAACTGCGGGACCTCAACCAGCGCATCCAGGACGAGTTTGGCATCACCGCTGCCGCTCCCGTAGCCGTGGCCGCCGCCCCGGAAGCAGCCGGCGCACCCGGCGCCCCCGCTGAGGCCCCCGCCGAAGAGGAGAAGACGGAGTGGACGGTGCACCTCAAGGACATCGGCCCCAACAAGATCAACGTCATCAAGGCCGTCCGCGAGGTGACCACTCTGGGGCTCAAGGAGGCCAAGGACCTGGTCGAGTCCACCCCCACCAACATCAAGGAGGCCGTCTCCAAGGCCGACGCCGAGGAGGCGAGCAAGAAGCTCCAGGATGCGGGTGCTACCGTCGAACTGCAATAGCCTGTAAAATGCGGCCGGGGAGTAGGCGAGCCTTTCCCGGCCGCGAGTACAGGTTATGGACTGCTACGTCTGTCAAGACAAAGCCGCTCAGCGCTGCCCTCGCTGCGGCAACGCCTATTGCCGCGACCACGGCGAAGACCTCTGCGCTGACTGCCTGAATCCCGTCAACGCCGCTCCCTCCGGCACCTTCTTCCGCGCCTCGCTGCTCCTCCTCCTGCTGGGCAGCGTGCTGGCGTTGTGGCTCCTGATCCGTCCCCCCGGCCTCCCCGGCGAGTCTTCGGAGGTCATTGCGCCGGAGCCCTCCCCACCCTCCTCGCCCGAGCCCGTCACCCCACCTCCCCCTATCACCCCTACCATCGTCGCGGAGACCCCCACTCCTGAGGCCACCCCCACCCCGGAGCCGACACCTGAGCCGACACCGGAGCCCACACCGGAGCCGGAGGCGCCCATCGAGTACACCGTGGTGGAGGGCGACAGCTGGTACGGCATCGCCGACTCGTTTGGCGTTGATGCCGAGACTCTGGCCGCCTTCAATGGCCTCACCCTGGAGGACATGATCCGCCCGGGGGATGTGCTGGTCATCCCTCAGTAGGGAAGGGAAAGGACGCCCCCATGACCGCCCCAGCCGTCGAGTACCGTCCCCTCATCCGCGATATGCCCTCTCAAGAGCGGCCGCGGGAGCGCCTCCGTCAGTGGGGCGCCGCAGGCCTCTCCAACGCTGAGTTGCTGGCCATCATCCTCCGCACCGGTGGCGCCGGCGAAAACGTCGTCGCCCAGGCCACCCGGCTCCTCTCGCGGTTCAATGGCCTGCCGGGCCTAGCCCGTGCCTCCGTCGGCGAGCTCTGCGCCGAGCACGCCGTGGGCGAGGCCAAGGCCGCCCAGATGCTGGCCGCCATGGAGCTCGGCCGCCGCCTCCTCGCTACCCACCCGGACGAGCGTCCCGTTGTCCGCTCCCCACAGGACATCGCCAATCTCCTCCTCGCCGATATGGCCCTGCTGGAGCAGGAGCACCTGCGCGTCGTTCTCCTCAACACCAGGAACCAGGTGCTAGCCGCGCCGGAGGTGTACAAAGGGACCGTCAACGCCACCCATGTGCGGGCCGCCGACCTGTTCCGCGAGGCCGTGCGCGAGGGCTGCCCCGCCGGCATCGTCGTGCACAACCACCCCTCCGGCGATCCCACCCCCAGCGCCGACGATGTGGCGATAACCCGCCAGATCCGGGACGCTGGCTCCCTCCTCAACATCGACGTCCTGGACCACATCGTCCTGGCCCGCAGCGGCTTCGTCAGCCTGCGCGAGCGCCACCTTGGATTCCCAGAGGACTGACATCCCGGTCTCTCCCATCATCGACGCCCACGTCCACACCCACCGCAGCCGCGACACAGGCCGCCGGGCAACGATGGCCACCGGCCAGACCGGCTACGGCGGCACCGTCGACGAGCTCCTGGAGCTGATGGCCCGCGCCGGCCCTCAGCGCGCAAGCAGGAGCGGCGGCGTGACCATCGCCCTCTGGTCCCTCGGCGGGCGATGCTAAGACTTTCCAGATCTGCGGTCGTAACGAGTGGATAGTGTCATGCGTTATAGCATATGAAGTAGGTGAATGCCGCCGAATTCGCCTCCAGCGAAGCGGGCAACCCATAGGTGAATTTCACCCCCTCAAGGGCGGATAGGGCAGCGCCTTCAGCCCGAACCGTTAGCTAAGCTCGCAGGCGTTTGAAGGCCTCACGTGATCGTGGGGTTTTCTTTGTTTGGGGGAGCTCAATTACCTCCAGGCCGCTCCCGCAGAGCGGTTCAACGGCGGCCTCCGAAAAGGGTTCGTCCCAACCCACGGACGATACCGGGATACCACCATCCCACGCCCGCCCAGTCGCGCGGAATGCGCGCGTTCCTCCTGGATGGTCTTTTCATTGGGGCCCTCGAGACGATTGTCCTCCACTACCTTCCGCTGTTCGCGTTCGCCTACGGGGCGTCGAACGGGGAGATCGGCCTCCTGGTCGCTGCCGCAAGCCTCGGCGCTGCGACGTCGAGCCTACCTGGAGCGTGGATATCGGAGAAGTGGCGGCACCGCAAGCCGTTCGTCCTCCTAACGCGAAACGCGCTCTCCAATGTGTGTTTGCTCGCCCTCGCGATCCTTCCCTTGGTCACCGGCCGCTCGATGATCCTTGGCATGATCATCGCGGCGGCCACGATGAGGTCGTTTGTGGTCTACCTTGGGGAGGGCGCTTGGACATCCCTGGCGGCTGATCTCGTGCCCGCCAACATGCGTGGCCGCTTCTTCGCGGCGCGTAACCTGCTTATCGGTGTCGGCGGTCTGGCGGCGGTGGGTGCTGTGGCGTTGCTGCTGGCGGGGCTAGATCCGGGAATGGAGTGGAGCGCGGTCTGGTTGCTGGCGCTGGCAATGAGCATCGGCTCGAGCCTCTTGTACGCACGAATACCTGAAAAGGAGCTGTCACGCGAGGCGGCCGGAACGCTGAGTGCGGGTGCCCGTTGGTCGACGATCCTGCGCGATGTTAACTTCGTGCGTTACTGCTCCACTGTCCTTGTGTGGAATGTGGCGCTATATATGGCTGCACCGTTCTTCAACGTGCACTTGGTTAAGAACCTGGGCGCCTCGCCACTCTGGGTCGGAGGCTTGCTGCTGGTAACTGCTGCGTTCGGATTGGCGGGACAGGCACTGTTCGGCCGCCTCGCCGACAAACGTCGAGCGCAAGCGTTGATGGTCCCGAGCGGCCTCGCAGTGGCGATTGTGCCGGTGGCCTGGTACTTCGTAGGGGAGCCCTGGCAGGTGATCCCGATCAACGTGTTCGGCGGCATCGCCTGGGCCGGATATCTGCTCGCCAGCTTCAACTTCCTTCTCGCGATCTCGCCGGCGGGCCGCGAGAGGTACTACGCCGCCGCATACACCACGATCATGTTCCTATCGTTGACGATCGGGCCGCTGCTGGGCGGTGCCCTTGCGGCTGTTTACGGGATCAAGGCGGTCTTCATCGCCTCGGGCGTTGGCAGGATGACTGCAACCGGCCTCTTCGCGATGCTGGTGCGTGAGGAAAAGTACGAGCCACGACACGATACCGCGAGGAGAACCCCCGCCTCCAGCGGCGCAATGAGCGGACCTGCGAGGTCGCCTGCCAGCACCCCCACCTCGCCTTCGGGAGCTTCGCTGCCTGCGCCCACCTGGCCCGCGGTTCCCCCAACCCCTTCTTCGACTGCTGCGGCGTCATCAACGGTATCGAGAAGCAGTCCGCCTTGAGCGATGATGAGGCGGCGGCCGCCCTGCGGCAGTTGGACACCGAGCGCGTGACGTTCGGCTCTGACTGCCCCTGGTTCGACCCCGTCCTCGGCGCCGCCCGCATCCAGCGGCTGCCCCTCGCGGACGCCGACAAGCGGGCCGTCTTGCACGACAACACTCAGCGCATCTTGGGTGTATAATGCCTGTGCTCTGCCTGACCGGTCCGAGAGGAGGCCCCCGATGCCGTTCTTCTTCAGCGTCGTCCCCGAGTTCCGCCGTCTCGTCCACTTCCGCTTCGGCCGCTGCCTGGGCCAGAAGGGGCCCGGCTTCATCTTCCCCCTCTGGCCCGTCATCGATCAGGTTGTCGTGGTCGACCTGCGGGAGCTATTCCTGGACGTGCCGCCCCAGACCTGCATCACCAAGGACAACGCCCCCGTCTCCGTGGACATGCTCGTCTACATGAGGATCGTCGACCCCCAGGACAGCGTCCTCAAAGTGGAGAGCTTCCTCGGTGCCGCCCGCGGCATGGCCATCACCACCCTCCGCGCCGTCGTCGGCGACATCTCCCTGGACGACGTCCTGGCCAAGCGCGACCAGATCAACCAGGTCATGCAGGCCAAGCTGGACGAGGTCACCGACCGCTGGGGCGTCAAGGTGACGGCCGTGGAGATCCGCGAGATCCAGCCACCGCGCGACATCCAGGAGGCGATGAGCCGCCAGATGTCCGCCGAGCGTAACCGCCGCGCCGCCGTCCTCGGGGCCGACGGCCAGAGGGAGGCAGCCGTGAAGGTAGCCGAGGGCGAAAAGCAGGCGGCCATCCTCCGCGCCGAGGGCGACCGCCAGGCGGCGATCCTGCGAGCTGAAGGGTTCAGCAACGCCCTGGACAAGGTGTTCCAGGTCGCCAAGGGCGTCGACGCCAAGACGATGAGCCTCCAGTACTTCGATACCCTTCGCGCTATCGGCGAGAGCCCCTCCACCAAGTACGTCTTCCCGCTGGAGTTCACCAACTTCCTGCGTCCTTTCGCCAGTATGTTCGGCGGCGAAGGCAGCGACGGAGGAGGGGGCGCTCGCCGCAGAAACGTGGACGTCAAGGACGAACAGAAGCAGTGACCCAAATTGCGCTCGTCGCCCTGGACCTAGACGGCACCCTCCTCAACAGCGCCCTCAAGCTGAGCGGCCGCAACGCAGAGGCGGTGCGACACGCCCTCGACAGCGGCGTGAAGGTCGTCCTGGCCACGTCCCGCTGGTTCGGCCTCGCCAAGCGCACCGCCGACCGTCTGGGCATCGATACGCCTCTCGTATGCAGCAACGGCGCCGTGATCCGTCGGCCCCAGGACGACAGCGAACTCCTCCACCTTCGCCTTGATCAGGAGATCGCCCGCGACGTCACGACTCTCGGCGACGAGCGCGGCTGGGAGATGTTCACCACCATCGGGGACGCCACGTTCATGCGCTCGCGGCCTGGCGCCCCCGAAACCCTGCCCGGCGGCCTCCGCATCTCGGAGCGGCAAGCCGATGAGCTGGCGAGGGGACAGCCGACCGCCGTCCTCGTCTTTGGCAATGATGCCGTGGACGAGATCTCGCAGCAGTTCCTGCCGGCCTACGACGGACGCGCCAAGTTCTCCGTCAACCGACCCGTCAATCTGCCTCCCTACGTCGTCCTCACTCACCCCCATGCCGACAAGGCGGCCGCCCTCGAGCTCGTCTGTCGCGACATGGACGTACCCCTTTCGGAAGTAATGGCCATGGGCGACTCCGAGTCCGACCTGAGCATGCTGCGCCTGGCCGGTCTGGGCATCGCCATGGACAACTCCCCCGACGAGGTGAAGCGCGCTGCCGCCCACGTCGCCCCCTCCAACGATGCCGACGGCGTCGCCTGGGCCATCGAGCGCTTCGCGCTATGACACCCCCGCCTAGCGGACTGCCCCGCTTTTCTGAAGCAGACCCCAGCCGCCTGCGATGAACAGAAGGAGGGTAGCTG
>CAYFYG010000137.1:0-3241 GCA_964347225.1 uncultured Dehalococcoidia bacterium
GCGCCGGCGTGGGCCGAGACGCTTATTGTCACGCGCTAGCCGCAAGGCGGCGTGCGCAGAGGATTGGAGGGCTCACTCAGGACCATGGCATAGGACGACGCCGTCGTCTGTGGAGCCGACTGGCTCGACATCGCCATAGGACCGACGATGAGATCTGAATTTCGGCGACGGGGCGAAACCAGTACGCGGCTAGATTGTGAATTCTGGTACGATAAGAGGTGAGGTGAGCGAGAGCACCAGCGCCACGACCGCTGGGCAGGAGGTCAGCGAGAATGAGCGGAGTTGAGATTGTGCAGGTGGTTGCGTACGTGGCTGTGGCGGTGTTCCTAGTGGCGATGGGTCGGCGGGTCATCAGGTACATGCGCACGCCGATGCACCTCCGCTGGGAGCTGTACCCGGTGCCTCATGAGGCGGGCAAGGAAGGCTCCTACTTCGAAGAGTTGGACTGGTGGGAGAAGACGCGGCATCCCTCCTCCCTGATGGGGGAGTTGAAGGTCATGTTGCCGGAGATATTCCTTCTGGTCGGGCTGTGGGAGCACAACCGCAGGCTGTGGTTCGCCTCCTTCCCGTTCCACGCCGGCATCTACGTCACGATCCTGTTCCTGGTGCTCCTGCTGGGCGGAGGGATCGCGCAGGCGGCGGGAGCGACGGTATCGGCGGACTCCGACGCGGCCGCGCTGCACTACATCACCATCGTCGTGGGTGCCGTGGGGATCATCTCCGCGGGCCTCGGCGCCCTCGCGCTGCTGGTCATGCGGCTGAGCGACCGCGGGCTGCGCCTGTACGCCGTCCCGGCCGACTACTTCAACCTGGGATTCATCCTGGCGATGGCGGTGATCGCGTTCGTCTCGTGGCTGGCGGTCGACCAATCGTTCACTGAGGCGCGGGAGTACGCCGAGGGGCTCGTGTCGTTCGGGCAGCCCGCAGACACGAGCGGCCTCATCGTGACGCAATCTTTGCTGCTATCTCTGTTTCTGGTCTATCTGCCCCTTACGCACATGACCCACTTCGTGGGCAAGTTCTTCACGTATCATCTGGTGCTGTGGGACGAGTCACCGAACGTCAGGGGCAGCGACTATGAACGTCTGATCGCGGGCCTTCTTCAGAGGCCTGTGGCCTGGTCAGCACCGCACGTGCAGCAAGGGAAGACCTGGGCAGAAGTGGCAACAGCTATGCCGGAGGCGGAGGAATGACACAAGAAGTGACGAAAGAGAAGACGGCGGCGGAAGGTCCGGGCCCATCGCTGCCTCTGCCGCCTCCGTGCAGGCCCACGGCCGTGCGGGACATCGGCCGCGTTCGCGGCCAGCTCGTGCAGCTGGACCCCGAGCGATTCATGCCGCTGCCCTACCCGTACGACGGTCCGGACTGTCCGGCTTCCATCAAGGCCATGACCGAAAGCGCACGGGAGAACCTGGAGTGCGACTTAGACGGTACCTCGGCCATCCAGATACCGCGGCCGAAGACGCGGGCGCAGGAGGAGGAGTTAGTCAAGAAGTTCATCAACGGGTTGAGGAAGCTGTTCTCCGCCGACAGCAACTGGACGTTCCTGCAGCCCCTGCTGCTGCGGCTGGACTACTGCGCCAAGTGCCAGGCCTGCGCCGACGCGTGTCCGGTGTACGTGTCCAGCGGCAGGGAGGAGATATACCGGCCGACGTACCGGTCTGAGGTGTTCCGCAGGATCGTGAAGAAGTACGTGATGCCCGGCGGGTTCCTGAGCAGCTTCACCGCCGGGGACATCCACCTGAACTGGCCGATGCTGGCACGTTTGGCGGAGCTGTCATATCGCTGCACAGTGTGTCGTCGCTGCTCGAAGTTCTGTCCCATTGGGGTCGGCAACGCCATGATCACGCGTGAGATCCGTAAGGTGTTCAGCCAGGAGTTGGGAATAGCCCCGGCTGAGCTGCACCGGTTGGGCACGGTGCAGCAGCTCAAGACCGGCTCCAGCACCGGCATGATCCCGGCCGCTTTTGCGGACACCGTGGAGTTCATGGAAGAGGACGTGGAAGAGCGGGCGGGTATGAAGTTCAAGTGGCCGATCGACAAAGCGGGGGCCGATGTCCTGCTCATCCACAACGCAGGGGAGTTCCTATCGTGGCCGGAGAATGCGGAGGCATTCGCCATCATCCTTGAGGCGGCTGGCATGAGCTACACGCTCTCCAGCGACCTGCTGGGCTACGACGCCGTGAACTACGGCCTCTTCTATGAAGACGTTCAGCTGGCACGGATAGTGCTTAAGCACATGGAGATAGCCAAGAAGCTTGGGGTGAAGAAGATCGTGATCGGCGAGTGCGGCCACGCACACAAGGCGCTCATGGTGATCGCCGACCGGATCGTGTCGGGCGATCTGAACATTCCGCGCGAGAGTTGCTTCACGTTCCTCGAGGGCATCGTTAACAGCGGCCGGTTGAAGCTGGACCCCAGCCGGAACGACTTCCCGGTCACCCTGCACGACCCGTGCAACGTGGTGCGGTTGATGGGCATCATGGAGCCGCAACGGAGGATACTGAGGGAGATCGCGCCGCAGTTCCGGGAGATGTACCCGAACAGGACGGAGAACTACTGCTGCGGCGGCGGGAGCGGGTTCGCCATTTTCCAGGGGCTTAACTTCCCGGATTGGAGATCAGCGGTCGCCGGGAGGATGAAGTTTAAGCAGGTGCTGGAGGCATTCGGCGACACGAAGCTGGACGACGCGTCGACCGCGAAGTACATGTGTGCCCCTTGCTCGAACTGCAAGGGCCAGTTAAGAGGCGTCCTGGAGTACTTCGACGCCACGAACAGGTCTGGACTCCAGTACGGCGGCCTGGTGGAGCTCATCGTCAACGCCATGACGGACGTGCCGAAGCCGTTCATGGAGTGGCAGCAGGAATAGGGACCCGTCAGCATCGGGAGGAACGAGCAGGGAGGACGTGTCCATGGCTGAAGGGAAGAAGAAGGTGTTCCTGCTGGGGTCCGAAGGGTGCGGCGCCGGCGACCCAGACCTGGGCTACGAGATCATGATGGTGGTGCTGGGCGCCTTGGCGGAGCGCGAGGACAGGCCAGCGGCGATCATCTGCTGGAATACGGCCGTGAAGCTGCTCACCGAGGATTCGCCCCTGGTGCCCCAGCTCAAGGCGATCGAGGAGAAGGGAACGAGAATCCTGGCCGGGCAGCTCTGCGTTAACATGTTGCAGCTTGAGGGAAAGCTGGCCGTGGGAGAAGTGGCTACGCTGGGCCAAATCTTCGACCTCATCCTCCACGAGGA
>CAYFYG010000138.1:0-7108 GCA_964347225.1 uncultured Dehalococcoidia bacterium
CCCGACTATGCCCACCTCTCCGTGGGGCTTCTCTCCAAGGCGCTGGCCCTGCGCAGGGCCATCGAGGAGGGCAAGCGCCGGTTCGACTTCCTGCGCGGCCCCGAGCCCTACAAGTACGATCTCGGGGCCACGGACCGCCCCGTGTACCGATGCACCGTGCGGCGGGATTGATGATCCATTATTATTAGAGGTCACATGTGCAACATAGCCGTTATCTCCGTTCACACCTCGCCCCTGGCCCGCCCCGGCACCCGCGATAGCGGCGGCATGAACGTATACATCCGGGAGCTGAGCCGCCAGCTCTGCCGCCGCGCCCACTCCATGGACATCTTCACCCGCCGCAGCGACCCGGACTCACCCCAGATCGTCGACATCGACGAGCGGACGCGCGTGATCCAGCTCCAGGCGGGGCCGTTGGCTGCCGAGAAGGGGTCGCTTCACCGCTACCTCCCAGAGTTCCGAGGTGGCCTTATTCGCTTCCAGAAGGAGCAGGGCCGGGCCTATGACCTCGTCCACAGCCACTACTGGCTCTCCGCCTGGGTGGGCCAGGCCCTCAAGGCCCGCTGGACCGTCCCTCACGTCATCATGTTCCACACCCTCGGAGAGGCCAAGAACCGCGCGCACCTCAGCGAGCGCGAGCCCGACTACCGCATCGCCGGGGAGCGGCTGGTGGCCCAGGGGGCGGATCGCATCATCTGCGCCAGCGAGGGCGAGCGGAAGGTCCTCATCGACCACTATGGTGTGTCCCCTCTGCAGGCGGTTCAGGTGCCCTGCGGCGTCGACACCGACCACTTCCGGCCCCAGTCCCGCGCCGCTGCCCGCCGCCGGCTCGCTCTCCCCGCGGGTGAGCCGCTCGTCCTCTATGTGGGCCGCATCGAGCCCCTCAAGGGCATCGATATCCTCCTCCGCGCCGCCGCCGACATGGAAGGGCGCTTCTCTCTGCTCATCGTCGGCGGTGATAAGAAGGACTCCCGGCGCAAGTCAGAGCTGCGGCGCCTGGCGGAGGCGATGGGCATCGCGGAGCGGGTCTTCTTCCGCGATGCCGTTTCCCATGAGCAGTTGCCGCTGTACTACAACGCGGCCGACATCTGCGTCGTCCCCTCTTACTATGAGAGCTTCGGCCTCGTGGCCCTGGAGGCGATGGCCTGCGGTGTGCCGGTCGTCGCCTCCCGCGTGGGCGGTCTCCTAGAGACGGTGCGGGACGGCGAGACCGGCTACCTGGTGCCCTGGCGCTGCCCGGAGCCGTTCGCCGAGCGGCTGGAGATGCTCCTGGCCAACGAGCCGCTGCGCCGCAGCCTGGGGCGCATGGCTCGCGCCGCCGTGGAGCGATTCCGCTGGTCGGAGGTCGCCGCCCGAGTGGAGGACGTCTACCACGAGCTCGTATCCCAATATCGTGGCGTCAACGTAGGTGCCCACGTCGCCTAGAGTGGCCCTGACGTGAGCGAGCCCAGACGAGCGCTGGTCATAGTCGCCCACCCAGACGACGCCGAGTTCCTCTGCGCCGGCACGGTGGCCCGCTGGGTCTCGGAAGGCTGGGCTGTGGGATATGTCCTGGTTACCTCCGGCGAGAAAGGGGCTAATGATCCGGCGATGACCACCGACCGGGTTGCGGCCATTCGGGAGGAGGAGCAGCGGGCGGCGGCCAAGGCGGTGGGCGTCAACGAGTGCGTCTTCCTGGGCTTCCCCGATGGCTTCGTGGAGGACACTGCGGAGGTGAGGGGGAGCCTCGTGCGGGAGATCCGGCGCTTCAGACCGGACGTGGCCATCACCTGGGACCCTTACCGACGCAGCCACAACCATCGGGATCACCGCATCACGGGCCAGGCCGCCCTCGATGCTCTCTACCCACTCTCCCGCTCCCACCTGTACTATCCGGAGCACCTGGACGAAGGGCTGGAGCCGCACCGCGTGGAGGAGGCCCTCCTTGCTGGCACCGACCAACCCAACCACCATGTTGATGTGAGCGACTTCTTTGACAAGAAGATGAAGGCCCTTCGCTGCCACAAGAGTCAGTTCGGCCGCTATCCCTTCAGAGAAGTGCGCAAGCGGGTCCGCCGGCGCATGGCTGAAGTGGGCAAGGGGGCTGGCTTCAAGCTGGCCGAGGCGTTCCACCGCATCGAGTGGCGGTGGTAGCAAATGCGGAGGAACTCTCTCTGACGGCCTTCTGACTGGCCCTGGGGCTCACCGTAGCCTTGATGCTATTCCACCTCTTGCACTGGCGTGTGGTGTCCGTTTGACAGCGGAGCGCTTGACAGCATCGGGGCTGGTTGCTATCCTTCTCCTTTGGCGTCTGGTTCGTTAGTCAAATACGCTGGACTAGCGGGTCGAAAGACCTAGCCGACGGGACCGGCATCCTGCTGACACCGGCGCCGGTCTGGTGCGGAGGTGTAAGGCTTTCGGCCTTTTGTTGTGGAAGAGGGAATCGCAGGTGCCAACCATCAACCAACTGGTTCGACGCGGACGGAGGCCCTTGGTCAAGAAGACCAAGGCCCCCGCTCTGCGTTTCCACTACAACGCCCTTACGAACCGCATGGCGCGTGCCAAGGGCTCGCCTCAGAAGCGAGGCGTGTGCACCAACGTGCGAACCCAGACACCCAAGAAGCCGAACTCCGCCCTGCGTAAGGTAGCCAGGGTGCGGCTCACCAACGGGATCGAGGTCACCGCCTATATCCCTGGCGAGGGGCACACTCTTCAGGAGCACTCGGTCGTGCTGATCCGGGGCGGGCGTGTGAAGGATCTGCCCGGCGTGCGCTACCACATCGTTCGCGGCGCGCTCGACGCCCTGGGTGTCAGCGGCCGCAAGCAGCAGCGCAGCAAGTACGGGACCCGCAAGACCGAAGGTCCACAGTAGGCTTCGGGGGACTGACCGGTGCCTCGTAGGGGAAAAGTCATCCGCCGTCCGACCCCGCCAGATGCTAGGTACAACAACCTCTGGGTGCAGGTGATGATCAACAAGATCATGAAGCGGGGGAAGAAGAGTATCGCCGAACGGATCGTATATCAAGCTCTGGAAGCGGCCGCACAACGGACCAAGGAGGACCCTGTTCACGTATTTGAGACAGCCGTGCGCAATGTTATGCCTACGCTGGAAGTGCGCCCCCGCCGCGTTGGCGGCGCTACCTACCAGATTCCCCTGGAGGTGCGCCCCGGTCGGCGGCTCTCCCTGGCGATGCGCTGGATCCTCGGCGCTGCCCGCGCCCGCCAGGGCCGCCCCATGGCTGATCGGCTCGCCACAGAACTCGTGGAGGCCTATCGGGAGCAGGGTACCGCCATCAAGCGCCGCGACGATACGCACCGCATGGCTGAGGCCAACAAGGCCTTCGTGCACTACCGGTGGTAACAGCGGTTCAGGCACGGCCATGGGTTGCTAAGTCGCGCCCGCTCGAAGTAGCCGTCATGACGAACCAAGTACCGATCGAATCACTACGGAATATCGGGATCATCGCTCACATCGATGCCGGCAAGACTACGGTCACCGAGCGCATCCTCTTCTACACGGGGCGCACCTACAAGATTGGTGACGTGGATGCCGGCACCGCTGTCATGGACTGGATGGCCCAGGAGCGAGAGCGCGGAATCACTATCACCGCCGCCGCCACCACCACCCACTGGCAGGACCACGTCATCAACATCGTAGACACCCCTGGCCACGTGGACTTCACCGTGGAAGTGGAGCGCAGCCTCCGTGTCTTGGACGGAGGCGTTGTTGTCTTCGACGCCGTCGCCGGCGTGCAGAGCCAGTCGGAGACCGTGTGGCGCCAGGCTGACCGCTACCATATCCCGCGCATCTGCTTCGTCAACAAGATGGACCGCGTCGGTGCCGACTTCTGGCGCACGGTGGAGATGATCAAGGAACGGCTGAGCGCCAGGCCCGTGGCCGTCCAGACGCCAATCGGCGTTGAGGATGCCTTCCAGGGCGTCGTTGGCTTGGTGGATATGACCGCTGCCTTCTTCTCCGAGGACCGCGATCAGCCGCCACAGAAGGGGCCCATCCCTGATGCCCTTCTCGAGGAGGCGGAGCGCCGCCGCGAGCAGCTCATCGAGGCCCTCGCCGAAGTGGACGACCAGATGCTCATCAGCTATGTGGAGCATCGTGAGGTCTCCCCCGCCGAGCTGAGAAAGGCGCTGCGGCGGGCTACGGTCGCCAACCTGGTTACCCCTGTCCTCTGCGGTGCTGCTCTCAAGAACAAGGGCACCCGGCTTCTGCTGGACGCCGTCGTAGACTATCTGCCCTCACCGGTCGAGGTTCCGCCCGTCACGGGGACCCACCCCAAAACGGGCGAATTGCTGGAACGCCACCCCCGCGACGATGAGCCGTTCTCCGGCCTTGCCTTCAAGGTCGTAGCTGATCCCTACGTCGGGCGTCTGGTCTACTTCCGTGTCTACTCCGGCACCGCCAAACAGGGCGGAGCCGTGCAGAACAGCGCTCGTGGTCAGAGAGAGCGCCTGGGCCGTATCCTGCGAATGCACGCCAACCGCCGTGAGGACATCGACCACGTCCAAGCCGGACACATCGCGGCCACGGTGGGGCTCAAGAGCACCTTCACGGGCGACACACTCTGCGCTCAAGACAGGCCCATACTGCTGGAAGCGATCAAGTTTCCGGAGCCGGTCGTTTCCGTGGCCATCGAACCCAAGACCAAGGACGACCAAGACCGCATGGTGGAGACCCTCCTCCGCTTGAGCGAGGAGGACCCCACGTTCTGCACCCGTTACGACTCCGAGACCGGCCAGACGATCATCGCCGGCATGGGCCAACTGCATTTGGAGATCATCGTCGACCGGATGCTGAGGGAGTTCAACGTGGAAGCCAACGTGGGTCGCCCGGAGGTGGCCTACAAAGAGACCATACTCCAGCCGGCGCGGGCCGAGGGACGGTTCGTCCGTCAGACGGGTGGCCGCGGCCAGTTTGGCGTCGTCGAGCTGGAGGTGGAGCCTCAGCCTCGCGGCGTCGGAGTGAGGTTCGAGAACAAGATCGTCGGCGGCACCATCCCCCGCGAGTACATCCCGGCGGTGGAGCAGGGCGTGCGGGAGGCGCTGGACACGGGCATCCTCGCCAACTACCCCGTGATCGACGTCAAGGTAGCGCTGCTGGACGGCCAGCATCACCCCGTTGACTCATCGGAGCTAGCCTTCAAGATGGCTGGCTCCCTGGGCCTGCAGGCGGCGCTAAAGCGCGCCAATCCGATCCTGCTGGAGCCCTACATGAAGGTGGAGGTGGCTACTCCGGATGATTTCTTCGGCGACGTGCTGGGGGACGCGAGCTCCCGCCGGGGCCACGTCACGAACGTTGACCAGCGGGGGCAACTGCGCGTCATCACGGCTCTGGTCCCCCTGGCCGAGACGTTCGGCTACGCCACGGAACTGCGCTCCATCACCCAGGGTCGCGCCACCTACACTATGGAGTTCGATCATTACGAGGAGGTCCCCGCCTCCCTGGCCGAGCACATCATCGGCCGAGTGCGGGGCGTGGTTCGCAGGTAGAGCAATGGCCCGACAGAAGATCCGCATCCGCCTCAAGGCATACGACCACCGGGTACTGGACCAGTCGGCCGCCCTCATCGTGGAGGCGGCGGAGCGCACTGGTGCCGCAGTGGCTGGGCCCGTGCCTCTGCCCACCGAGATCAAGAAGTTCTGCGTGATCCGCTCACCCCACGTCGATAAGGATTCACGGGAACAGTTCGAGATCCGCACCCATAAGCGACTGGTGGACATTCTTGAGCCCACATCCAAGACCGTGGATGCCCTGATGCGGCTACAGCTCCCTTCCGGCGTGGACATCGAGATCAAACTATGAGTATCGAAGGCATCCTTGGACGCAAGCTGGGCATCACCCAGGTCTTCCGGGAAGACGGCACCTCTGTTCCGGTGACCGTCATCGAGGCCGGGCCCTGCACCGTCGTGCAGGTGAAGACACAGGAGAACGACGGCTACGCCGCCGTGCAACTGGGCTTCGGCACCCGCAAGCGGATCAACTCCCCGCTGAAGGGCCACATGAAGGGTCTGGGGCAATTCCGCTACCTGCGGGAGTTCCGGGTCGATGATATCGGCGAGTGGGAAGTCGGCAAGAAGGTGGGGTGTGAGCTCTTCCAGCAGGGGGACCTGGTGGACGTCTCGGGTGCCTCCAAGGGTCGCGGGTTCGCCGGTGTCATGAAGCGTCACGGCTTCCACGGTGGCCAGCGTACTCACGGACAGTCGGACCGCGCTCGCGCCCCCGGATCGATCGGTGCCGGAACGGACCCCGGTCGCGTCATCAAGGGGCTCAAGATGGCCGGACACATGGGCACCGGGCAGGCCACCGTCAAGAACCTCCGAGTCCTTCAGTCTGACCCTGCCCGCAACGTCCTGATGGTGGAGGGATCCGTCCCCGGCAACAAGGACGTCCTACTCCGCGTGCGACGCTCCAAACACGGGAGGGCGCGGCGATGAAGCTGCCGGTGCATGACGCACAGGGCAAACCGGTCCGCCAGATCACCGTGGACGACAGCGTCTTCGGCATCGTCCCCAACATGGCCGTGCTTCATCAGGCATTCGTGGCCCAACGGGCCAACCAGCGGCGGGGCACCGCCAGCACCAAGACCAGGGCCGAGGTTCAGGGCAGCACCCGCAAGATCCGGACCCAGAAGTACACTGGCCGCGCACGCCAGGGGAGCATCCGCTCTCCGGTGCGCGTGGGCGGCGGCGTCGCCTTCGGGCCAAGGCCCCGCAGCTACCGTCAGAGGCTGCTCAAGAAGATGAAGCGGTTGGCGATCCGTTCCGCTCTCTCGGGCAAGCTGGCGGATGGGCAACTCCGCGTCGTGGACGAACTGAGCTTCGCCCAGCCACGAACGAAAGAGATGGTTCGCCTACTTCATAACGCGGGCATCCAGCGCTCCGCCCTTGTCGTCACCGGTGAGCCCGACCGCTCTGTCCTCGTAAGCGCACGAAATCTCCAGAAGACGAAGGTCTTGCCCGCTGCCTACCTCAACGTGGTGGATCTGCTGACCCACCGCGATCTCCTGTTGACGGAGGAGGCCGTGCGCCGGGTGGAGCGGCTATGGGGCGTGGTGGCGCCTGAGCCCGCCGCGGTGGAGGAGGCGAAGCCGCGTCGCAGGCGCGCGCGGACTGC
>CAYFYG010000139.1:0-5642 GCA_964347225.1 uncultured Dehalococcoidia bacterium
CTGGGATTTCGTTGCAGACCGTATACAGGAGTCCGCAACCTACCGCCAACTCAGCGCTACCGCTGCACCTCCGGCCACGAGAGCGTGATGTCCAATATTCGGCTGTATGCCCTGATTACGTGCATGAAGGGCCCCGACTCCAATTCGTCCATGCGGCTGTGGAGAATCTCAGCGGCCCTGTGCGCGGCGTCATACCACTGCATGCGGGCCAGCCCTCTTGCTGGGCCTGCTGCGCACGCAACGGCTGATGGTGCGATACCTGGGTACAGGGACACCAGGGAACTTGGCGCGTGACTGCCTCTCTATAGAGCGACAGGAGTAGCCCAAACAACGGGGGGCGATGGCGTGGGCCTTGATTTCCGTTGGGGTGGTCACAGCCCCGTCACAGCGGCGCGAGCTGTGCGGCGGCGGAAGGTCTCACCAGCGAGAGCCCGAAACAGGCGACCGACGGTCAAGTGGGAGAGCAAAGGGTCCGGGAACGGTGCATCTTCATTGATCTTGTAGTGGTTAATCCTCCCCCGTTTGCGTATGTTGAGCAGGCCAGCTCTCTTGAGGTCGCTGATGAGACCCCATACTGTCCGCCGCGTGACCACCAATGAATCGGCCAGGTCGCGTATGGTGCAGTTGGGGTGCTGAGCAATGTAGAACAATGCAGCACCGTGGGAGCAGAAGAGCCGGAGGGATGTCTGATCAGCCATCTTTCCCTCCTTTCTGGGGGAATGTCGTTGCGGATGCTCGATCAGGCAGAAACTGGTGCGAGAGCGGGGTGCGGCGAGAGCCCTCGCACCAGGCCCAAAGGGAGAGAGCACTTCCACAATCTCTGGCCTACGCCGCGATGTCAATTGGGAACATTGCGTACTACAGGTTGTCCAGTGGGCTTCTCGTGGCGTGTGCTTGCCTGAGGTCATCTGCCACAAGGTGAGTGTAGGTCATCAGCATCGTGTAACTAGACCATCCCCCCATCTGCCTGAAGGTCTCCAGATCACAGCCCCGCCGTAGCATCATGGTGGTGAAGCTGTGACGGAACCTGTGGGCACTCAGCCTGAAGCCCAGCTTCTCAGACAGTCGGGCAAGTACTCAGCCTGCCAGTGTTACGGCTAAGAGGCTGCTCGTCACGGCTGAGCAGCAGGCTGTCGCATCTGGGCTTCAGCATGGGCCTGCCCGTCGCCAGGTAGCCGCAGATGGCCCTTCGGGCCTTCTGGCCCAGGGGCAGGCTACGAATGCGGCCTGTCTTGGTGTGCTTGACCAGCGCCATTCCGTCCTGCAAATCCGAGACCGAGAGCCGACAAGCTTCCGAGGCCCTGAGTCCGCAGTCCAGAAGCAGGGAGCACAGGGCATAGTCTCGCAGGCTCAGCGGTGGACGGTTGGCCGCAACGGCACGCAATAGGGCAGCCATCTGTCCCTGCTGGTAGACGGCCTTCTCCGATTGAGGAACCTTGGGGCGCTTCATGGCCGTCAGCAGCGTCTCGTCCGCCATCCCGTCGGCCACGGCAAGTCGCAGGAAGGCGTGAACCGTCGTATAAACGGAACCGACGGAATGGGGCGACCGGCCCTGACGGTACTCCTGGAAGAAGCGCCGCAATGTGAAGGCCGTGAGTTCGTCGCCGCGCAGGCCCTTGATGAAGACCTGCATATGGCCCTTATAGGTCGCCACAGTGGCCGTGCTGACGCCCTCAGCCCCGATTGCGGTCAGCCACGCCTCAACAGCGGACCGGATGGTTTCGCTTGTCACGAGGTACCTCCTCTCGTGACCGAGACTATGCGCTCAAACCGACGCCATATGCCTAGCGGGGCACGGCTGGCTGGGGGGAAGTACCCAATCTCGGCTAGGAACAAAACTGGCGCCCCCGGTAGGACTCGAACCCACAACCTCCTGGTCCGAAGCCAGGCGCTCTATCCAATTGAGCTACAGGGGCGCTGCCGGTTCAGTGTAGCACCGCGGCCGCGAGGGCGGCAAACTGGAAGCATCTTCCTGCGTTGTGACAGGAAAGGGGCTGTGCTCTAATGGACGGGACCGCACATGGGTAAGATATGGCTACCGAGCAGGAAACAGCCGAACTGACGGACAGGATCGAGGAGATCCTCCGCGGCCCTAACATCGAAAAGGCGGCGGAGGCGATCGCGTCCGTCCACCCGGCCGATCGGGCGGACCTGTACGAGCGCCTGGACCCCGAGCTGCGCGAGGCGTTTCTCTCAGTTCTCTCCAGCGAGGCGATGGGGGAGTTGCTGGAGTACCTGGAGGAGGAGGTGCGCGAGAGGGTGGTGGAACGCATGCCCCGGGTCAGCTTGGCCCGCGTCCTAGACAAGACCAGCCAGGACGCGGCGGTGGACGTGCTGCGGACACTAGGCCCAGCGGAGATGGCGCGCGTGCTGTCCGCCATGACGACCGCCAAGGAGATAACGCCGCTCCTGGAGCACGCCGACGAGAGCGCCGGGGGCCTGATGACCCGTGGCTACGTGGCCCTGCACCCAGAGATGACGGCCCAGCAGGCGGTCACCTTCCTGCGCCTGCGCAAGCCTGTGGTGGAGGAGGCGTATTACCTGTACGTCCTTGACGCTGGCAACCGGCTGCTGGGAGTGGTCAACCTGCGCGAGTTGCTCATCTCGGACCTCGATACGCCGATCGTGGACGTGATGACCAAGGACTCGATCACGGTGAACCCAGACACGGACCAGGAGGAGGTGGCCCGCCTGATCCAGCACTACCGGCTGCGGGCCCTACCGGTAGTGGATGAGCAGGGGGTGCTGAGCGGCATCGTCACCGCCGACGACGCCATGGAGGTGGCCAGTGAGGAGGCCACCGAGGACATGTACCGCATGGTGGGCCTCCTCTCGGACGACAGCGTCTACGCGCCGTTGACGGTATCGGCGCGGCGGCGGATACCCTGGCTGGGGATAAACGTGGTTGCGGTGTTTTTGGCGGCGGCGATGGTGGCAGCATTTGAGGACACGATCGCGAAGGCGGCGGCGCTGGCCGTCTTCATGCCAGTGGTGGCGGGCTTGGGGGGCAACTCGGGGATCCAGACCATCACCATCGTCGTCAGAAGCATGGCCCTGGGTGAGATCAAAGCGGGAGACGCTGTGAGGGTGCTGATGAAGGAGGCGGCCATCGGCCTGGTGAAGGGAGTGATCTTCGGGCTCATTATCGGCTTGGTCGCTTGGGCGTGGCAGGCGGAGCCCTGGTGGGGGCTGGTGGTCGGGGTGGCGCTGATGCTGAACATGCTGGTGGCAGGCCTCCTGGGAGCGGTGATCCCGCTGGGCCTGAGGGGGCTGAAGCTGGACCCGGCAATCGCCTCGGGGATATTCCTCACGGCCCTCACGGACGTCATGGGCTTCCTGTTCCTGCTGGGCCTGGGAGCGCTCCTGATCGATCAGCTCACGTAGAAGGGACAGCAGCGAGGGAAGGGGAGAGAGCTGGGGTGGACGGAGGGATTCGAACCCTCGATCTCCAGGGCCACAACCTGGCGCCTTAGACCACTAGGCGACGCCCACCACCCTAGCGATAGAGCGGCCCCGAGCCATACGGGACCGCAACGGAAGTCTAGCATGTAGCGCCGAAGGCGGTCAAGAAATCTCCGCCCGTGCGGGCGGGCACACACCTTCGTGTTGGCTGACGGCAGGCAGATGTCGGCAATCTGTGTGGACGGGCTCCGATCAGGGACGGACGACCTGGGGAGATGTGTTCAGGAGTCCGCGGGGGGACGGGGCCAGGGGCCGGCTTACCTACTTGCCGGGAGCGCCGCGCAGGCGAGGATCGGAGATGTCGCGGAAGGCGTCACCGAGCATGTTGAAGCCCAGCACGACGAGGCTGAGGGCGAGGCCGGGGAAGAACACAGGCCACCAGTTGCCAGCGAGGGCTTCCTCCTGGTTGGGGCCAGTGATGTCGGCACCCCAGGAGGGAGTGGGCGCGGGCACGCCGATGCCGAGGAAGCTAATGGCGGCCTCCGCCAGGATGGCGAGGGGGAGGGTGATGCTGGCCAGGACGACGACCAGGGCGAGGACGTTGGGGAAGATGTGGTACCACATAATGCGGGCGTCGCTCGCACCGAGGGCGCGGGCCGCCTCGATGTAGACATTCTCCTTGATGGAGAGCACTGCCCCGCGCGTGACCCTTGCCACGCTGGCGACGACGGCAACACCGATGGCCAAGGAGAGGATGAAGATGTCCAGGAAGAAGGGGACCCCCAGGAAGCTCCCCTCAGGCACCGGTGTGTCTTCGGCCAGGAACTTGCGGAAGGCCGAGGTCTCATCGCCGATCACGGTGACGATGGCCAGGAGGAGGACGATAGCCGGGAAGGCGAGGAGAACGTCCACGGAGCGCTGGATCAGGCTGTCCACGAAGCGACCAAGGTAGCCGGAGACAACCCCCAGGAAGGCACCGATAGTGACACCGAAGAGGATAGAGACCATGCCGATGAGGAGGGAGATGCGGGCCCCGAACATGGTGCGGCTGAGGACATCCCTGCCCAGGCCGTCTGTGCCGAAGGGGTGGCTCCAGGAGGGCCCCTCGAACACCTTGTCGACGATCTCCAGGGGGGCGCCAGCCTCATGCGGGGCGGCGACCGTCCCTCCTGTTGCACGCCCGACCATCAATTCATCCTCGCGGATCATCATGATGTACATCGTCTCATCGTCGATGGTGAAGGCTCCGCCAGGGCCCAGGTTCAGCTTGCCATCGTACGAGATGGGCAGGCTGGTCTGATCAGCGTCGATGGGGGCGCTGAGCTGTGCGACGGTCTGGGAAGCGCGGTGGATAGTCTGAGGATCGTAGGGCGCGATGCCAAACCTAATGCCAAACAAATTGACATCGGCGGAGATGCCCACGAACAAGAAGAGGCCGACGGTGAGCAGACCGAAGGCACCGAGGGGGTGCTGGCGGGCCAGGTTGATCAGCCTTCGCCGGAGCGGGGGCCGCTCTACCCTCGTCTCTTCTTCCAGCTCTAGGGGAACAGCGACTTCACGAGCCATCGCAGCCCCCTAAGCGTAGCGGATCCTGGGGTCAAGCCAACCGTAGGTGATATCCACGAGCAGGTTAGCCACGACATAGGTAATGGCGAAGATGAGGGTCAGGCTCATGACAACGAAGATGTCTCTGCGGATGACCGAATCCACGACCCAGAAGCCGACGCCGTTGAGGGCGAACACGCGCTCGACGAGGACGGCGCCGCCGATCAAGGCTCCAACCTGAAGGCCGACGACGGTGACGACGGGGATGAGGGCGTTCTTGAGGGCGTGACGAATGACCACGGTCCTCTCGCGCAGGCCCTTGGACCAGGCGGTGCGGATGTAGTCGTTTCGCAACACCTCCAGCATGGAGGAGCGGGTGAGGCGCATGATGGCGGCAGCTATCGCCAGGGCGAGAACCAGGGAGGGAAAGAAGAACTGCTGGAGGTTGATCCAGGGATCATCGAAGAAGGGGACGTAGCCGCGCCCGAACTGGGGAGGAGTCCAGCCGAACCAGGCGAGGCCGAAGGTGATGACCAGGATGCCGAGCCAGAAGGCAGGGATGGAGAGCCAGAGAACGCTGGCGACGCGGGCTATGAAGTCGAGAAGGGTGCCCGGCCGGATGGCCGAGAGGACACCCGGGGGTATGCCGAGGACGAGGGAGAGGATGATTGCCATGATCACGATCTCACCGGTGA
>CAYFYG010000140.1:0-11845 GCA_964347225.1 uncultured Dehalococcoidia bacterium
GGTAAGGCCACGCTCTCCGTGGCACTTGAGGCACGACAGACCTGGGTCCTCGCGGAAATTGGATGGCAAGGCGAACCGATCTGGGGCCGGCGGCGCGCCCTCGCGCTGAGTCAGGCCCCAGCCCGTGCCCACGAACACCAGGGCAACGGCGGCGGCGGCGCATACGGCCAGCGGCAGGAGGAGTCGCGCTGTCCGCAGCCAAACGGTCGCCGTCCCGGACTCGGCCCGCGTCCTCATCTCCCCTGGACTCCTATCCTTGCCGCCCGTGCGGCGCGGTTCCTACGTTGGCGTTATCTTGAAGCGGCATCTCTCGCCCCCCCTTGCCACCGTCTCGACGATATCCACGCGCACCGGGGTGTGTCCGATCTCCTCAAACAAGTACTTCACCCAGTAGGCGCTGCAAACACACAATTTCGGGTCTAGGCGAGCGGCTCCCCGCTGCACGAGTGGACATACGCACCGGTCTCGCTGATTCTGAGTCCAGTGGAGGACATTACCCTCCTGCTTGATTTCGGCCCCTATGGGCTGTGCGTCGCGCATGGCTCTGCGGAATGAGTCCAAATCCATGGGAGTGGGCAGGCCGGCAAGATCGAGGAAGGCGGCGACGCAGGACTGGGCCTGACGCTTCATAATGGTATCCCGAGAAGCGTCGTCGAGATCGTAGATCGCCTCATAGAGGCCGCACGTTAGCCTGTCCTGGTAGCATCGGAGTTCCTCGTCCAGCGACTCGTCGATCTCGATTCGTTGTTTGTCCATCTTCCTCCTCCAGGGGTATCGGGGCTGTGTCGCCTAGTAGTCTAGCGTGCCCCCCACTCACGTACAGTGCCTCCGGACGGGATTATCGTTGGCTAGGCAGTGGTGGGGTGCGAAGCTGGGCTTGCGATACAGAGCAGTCATCTCATCCCCCAGTCGCCCGCCCACGGACTTGGCGCGCCGACCCTTCGGCTCCGCGGACCGGACTACCTCCGTCCGATCGGCCCTCAATGGTTGCCAGCTCCAGGGCATGCTCCTCGGCATAGGCTTCGCGTGACATCTTGCCCGTGAAGATCGCGCGGTTGAGAGGGAAGAAACGCGGATTCAGGTGGACGAAGAACATGTGCACTATGAAGATCCACAGGATGGCCAGAATCGCCTCGTCACTGTGCGCGACCAGAGCCACAGACACAGCGTCGCCCGGCAAGACATTCGACACCAGTACCGGGAACATCAGTGCCAGACCGGAGATGGCCATGACTGGCATTCCCCAGAAGATCGCCCAGTAGTCGAACTTCTCCCGATAGCTGAAGCGGCCGAACTGGGGCTTCTTTGAGGACAGGCCAAACCAACACTGGAGGTCCTGAAAGAAGTCGAGCACGTCTTTGGGGGTGGGGATCATCCAGATAGGAACGGGCTTCTTTTGGGCAGTGGTGCTGTAGACGATATACCCCAAGTGGTACAGGCAGTCGACGATCATGACCAGTCCGGCGAAGCGATGGATGGTGCGGGCGGCATCAAGCCCACCCCACACGTTGATGAGCCACTGGCTGGCCTCCCAGTCCGGGAATTTCTGAGGCAGACCGGTGAACGCCAGCACTAGAAAGCTGGCAAGCAACACGAAGTGCTGCACCCGCTGGTTGATGTCGAAGCGGAGGATCTCCTCCGGCAAAGCCGAACGGCCCGCGGCAGAAGGAGGGCTCTCCGGCAGCGCCTCTGACGCCGGATACGGTTGAGCTGCCCGGGCCTCGGGAGTTGAAAGCGTGGCGGTGGCGGTGCGGGGGCCATCGGGGTTATGTTCATGGCTGTCGCCCGGATTGCCGCCAGGGCCGTTGCCGGCGCCGGGCCCACGGCCACCGGGACCGCGGCCGCCCTTATGGCGACCGGTCAGCCAGCCGAAGCCCTCAAGGCTCACCATAAGAAGGCCCAACCCGACAACGCCAGCGGTGAGGACGAAGAAGAAGCGCTCTCCGTAGTGAGCAAGCTGGGACAACTCCTCGGATGCAAACTCTTCATGCAGAGCTAGGGTGCTGGCGAATTCTTCGTTGGCACCCGGGTGGCAAGAGGCACAGACAGCAGCCAGGCTAGCCGTACTGGCCACCGGCGATGCCGGGTCGTCCGTGTCCATGACGTCGTGGCTGCCGTGGCAAGATGTGCAGGTGGCCGCGTACAGACCATCCACGTCCGACCCCACTAGCTTCATCACTTTACCGTGAGGGCTGTCCAGGTACTTGTCGTGGATGTCCGCCTCAAGTCCGTAGCGTGCCATGAGCTCCTCGTCGGCGTGGCAGCCTCCGCACGTCTCGGCGACGTTCCCTGGGAAGGCGGGTGAACTTTCGCTGAGAACGGGCGGGATGTCGTGGCCGGTGACCTCTGGGCTGTGGCAATTCAGACATGTGGCCGCCCTCGGATCGGCATGAGCGCTCGCTGCCTGGAGCGTCCGTTCCTGATCGTGGCAACGGCCACACAGTTGCTGGATCGCAGGTGGCTTGATCGAGCGACCGGTGGCGAACTCAAGATGACAATCTGCGCAGTCAACCGAGCCGTGGGTGGAGGAGGCCAGAGTCGCCTCATCGATGCGGAACTCCCGCCAGGGGCGGCTGCTGGCCTCGGGTTCGTACTCGGGATCGTTGTGACAAGTGAGACAGCCGTGCTCATCGACGGCGGTGGTGGCCCTGGCCCTGAACGTGACCTCGCCGCCGGGGGCTCTGCTGAGGCTGACTACCAGGCCGATCGCGGCAAGGGTCAAGGCCACTGCCACAACCAGCAGCAAGTTCCTTGCTAGCTTTGGCCTCGACAAGGGCTGCAACCACCTCCCCTAGCCGAACACAAGCGTGTAGAGGATGACCATTCCAGCGACCATCAGCGCGCCACCCAAGAGGACCAGGGCAACGTCCCACACCATGAATAGTTGTCGCTGTAGGGGGAAGTGGCCACGGCGAGTGACGACCGGATGGCTGGCCAAGTGATGGCGGCGCATGTTACCGAGACCCAGCACCGCGAAGAATCCGCCAAGAACAGCGATGGACCAACACGAGATGAAAGCTAGGACAAAGGCCGCTGGCTGCAACGGTTGCCTCCTCCTTCCGGGCGCTCTAGCCAGACGTCGGTAGGACCGCCGCCGGGAGATGAGGCATGGGAGTGGGCACGGCGCATGCCACGAGGCGATCGCGCGCGACATTCCCGAGGAGGGCCGTTCCGGTCAATTGCCTGGTAAACGATGCCAAACTCGTCTTCCGTTCTGGCAGAACATCTGCACTATCGGGGTGCTGCACCTTCAGCCTAGAGCACTCCGCCCAGCCGCCACAATGACACCCACACCCCATGTGAGGGGGCAAGAGCGTACCAATGACCTAGGCTACGTGCTATGGAGCCCGAACTCAGGAGGGCGTGCGGGCCTTGCCGGCCTGCCCTCAGACCTCGGTTGGGATGATGCCCTCGCGCATGGCGTATTTCAGTAGCTCCAGTCGGTTATGCACACCCAGCTTCTCCATGAGGTTGGCGCGATGATTGTGCACCGTATGTTCGCTGATGCTGAGCAGTTCGGCGATCTGCTGGTTAGTATGGCCAGCAGCCACCAAGTGCATGATCTCCCTCTCCCGATCGGTCAGAAGGTCAACCGGCGTTCGCTTATCTCCCTTTTTCACGCGCTCCAGGTAGTCGTTCACAAGGAACTTGGTCACGCTAGGGTTGAGGTAGCAGTCTCCATGATGGACCGACCTTATGGCGGTCAGCAGTTCCCATTCCGGCGCTGCCTTCGTCACGTATCCGCTGGCACCCGCCTGTATGGCCTGGAAGAAGAACTGCTCGCTCTCATGCATGGTCAGGACCAAGATGTGAGCCGCACGGTCGTCTCGTTTGATGCGGCGGATAGCTTCCAGGCCTCCCAAGCCGGGCATGCTGATATCCATGACGATGACATCTGGCTCCAGTTCGTAAGCCCTGTCGATCGCCTCCAGCCCGTTCTGGGCCTCGGCCGTGACTATCATGTCGGGCTGGGAGTCGATTATGAGCCTCAGGCCGGACCGCACGAGGGCGTGGTCGTCGGCCAGCAGAATGCGGATCTTGTCAGTTTCCATTCCTCTTACCTTCCGGCCGCCGGGCGCAGTTTGGAGGGCTTCATTTCCTCGCGGGACTCCTCACCGGCCGTCGGTGAAACGCTGATTACTAGAGTAGTTCCTTTGCCGGGCCGAGATCGGATCTGTAGCTCGCCCCCTATCAGACGACACCGTTCTTGGATACCGACAAGCCCCAGGCTCTTTCGTCGCTCAGCTCCCAGCGCTCGCTGCACATCGAAGCCAGCGCCATCGTCATGCACGGTCAGTCTCACCTTGGAGCTGTTAAAGGCGAGTCTGACCGTGACCAGATCCGCATCGGCGTGCTTGGCCACGTTGGTCAAGGCTTCCTGAGCGATCCGGAACAGGCTGACTTCCGTCTCCGCCGGCAGGCGCTTCGGAGAGCCAGAGACCTCCACTTTTGCCGATATCCCCGTGCGGCCTGCGAACGTTTCAGTGAAGTATTGCAGGGCATCGGGCAGTCCCAATTCGTCCAGAGCGCTCGGGCGTAGATCCAAGGCCAGGTTGCGTATGATGTGCATCGCTTCCAGTGCCAGCTGACGCAAGGAAGCGGCTGTCCGCTGTATTTCAGGCGTGGGGCCGGACGCCTCGATGTGACTCAAGCCGAGTTGCAGGGCGGTGAGGGTCTGCCCCGCCTGGTCGTGGAGCTCCCGCGCGACGCGCTCGCGTTCCTCCTCCTGGGCCTTCACCACCTGCGTCATTCGTTCCTGAAGCAGGGTGATTCGTTCTTCCCACATGGCCAGGGCCTGGGTGTGTAATGCGGCCACCTCATCGCGGGCCGAGCGCAAGGACTCCACCATCCTGTCGAACGCTTGGGCCAGAGCCGCGAACTCGTCACGGCCAGCGGTGCCGATGGACCGATCCAGTTCGCCGCGGCTCACTCGCTCGGTCGCATCCAGCAGAGAGCGCAGGCGGTTATTGATGTAGGTTGCCAGGGGATGGCCGACGGCGAAGATGAGCGCGGCTGCCGCCAGCAGTCCGCCAATGATGAGAAGCTGAGTTTTATTGATGAGGGAAACAGCGTCGCCGCTGAGGGATTCGCTGTCCTCAAATGCGATGTGGCGCATCGTGTGGGCGGTGTCCGTCAGTGCCTGGAACTCGCTTATGGAAGCGGCGTGTAGAGCCAGTGCCTCCACTTCTGACCCTTCGTCCGCGAGGCGAAGGATGTTCTCGTGCACAGTTAGATAGGACTCGTAGTCCTGTCTTAGTTGTGACACCGCTGGCGGTGTTTGCTCATCTCCGAACGTCTCCTCGTATCCAGCGAGGTGCTCATCGAGGTCAGCACGGGTCACCGTCAGCTCATTGCGGATTTCCCTTCGCTCCAGTGGATCACTGCCTCCGATGTAGGACAGCTCCTGGGAACGCAGCAGGAGCAAACCCTCAGGGATATGAGTGGCGTGTTCCGCCCTGACGATGCTCTGGGAGTTAACTTCGTTGGTCGACTCCTCGGCGCGATGCAGTTGCCAGTAGGCCACGAAGCCAATTGCGGCCAAGACGAGTAGGAAAATGTTGAACGCCAGAACGAGCTTCAGGCGGATCGGCACGATGAAGACCTCTCATGCCAGCTCTCACTGGCGAGGGGCGTAGAACGAGCGAAGCAATATGGTAAGTATGTGGGAACGATTTCACTCATGTGATTATGATAGCACGGACGCCAGTCGCTGGTTCTACTCACCTTTCCTGTTGACGAAGCGCGAAGCTGCGGCAGGTCAATGAAGCTTCGACGAGTCTTCTGGTTGGTGTAGACTACGACACTCGGCCCTTCCTAACAATGGCCTGTTCGGTCTATGTGCGGACGACGTGCGTGTGCGCTTGTCCCTGGTCTCTTCGGTTCGGCCAGCCGAGGTCTGTGGGCGGGATCATAGGGCTGCCGAGGAGGCTCAGGTGAAGACGAACGAGCAGAATGGCGTGTGGAGCAACATGATACGACGCGCCCGCTTGGTGGCGCTCGTGGTTCCTTGGGTCTGGCGAGACTAGCACGCAAGTGGGTAGGCATATGGTGTGACGGAGCCATTGGTGGCGCCAGCGGAGTTGCCTTACGGTAGATAGTGAAAAGCGTGAAGGGCGATGAGCATCCGGTTCGACGCTCTGCTGCCCAGGTCGCCGCGCACTGGCATGTGGCGATCGCAGGCTTCCTCCCTTGCAGGAGATCTACCCTCGGGAGGGTTCGCCGGCGCGACGGCCGTGGCGGAGACGTTGGAGTGTGTTGGTAGGCTGAGGACGCTATGAACGAATCACCATCCAGCGAGCGCGGCTCTTCTGAGCATCACCGGGACGCGTTGCCGAAGACGGAGGGAATGGAGGAGGCGAGAGAAGTGAGCAAAACGCGAAAGTACGGTGTGATTGGGGGGATCCTTGTCGCAGCCGGTATTCTCGCAGTCGTTTTCGCAATCTGGATGCTGCGGGGAGATGACGAGTCGGTGGAGACCATCGGTGGGGACGACCGATCCTTGGAGTGGGTGACTGACCTTGTCTATCCCGCCGAGCTTCTCTGGGACGATTCCCTGGATTCCGCCAGCATGCCCGCTGATGTCGCCCTTCTCGACGATCGTATCTTCGTGCTCGACACAGGCAACAGCCGCATCCTCGAGATCGACGACGCGGGCGAAATCCTTCAGGAACTGGACGCCCACAGCGACAGCCGCCTTGACCTCCAGAACCCGATGGCCATGACGGTCCACGAGGGCAAACTCTACGTGGCCAACTCCGGTGCCGGCAATGTCATCGTCCTCACCGACGAGGGAGTGGTGGAAAGAGTGATCACGCCGGAGATCGACCCACCCGAGCACCCTCTGCGACCCCTCGGGATCGCAGTCGCCCGCAACGGCGATATCTTCCTGAGCGATCCGGACAACCATCGCGCTATCCGGCTGGATCAGGACGGCGGCCTGGTCTCCATCCTGGGCTCCGGCCTCCGGGACTCCGGAGAGTACGGCTTCAACACACCGGGAGGCCTGTTTCTGGATGATCAGGATAACCTCTACGTCGTGGACATACTCAACTACAGCGTGAAGAAGTACTCCCCTTCAGGGGAGTTCCTCTTCAGCGTCGGTGAGGCCGGAGATACGGAAGGCGCATTCTCCCGTCCGAAGGTGGTGGCTGTCGACGGCGACGGGCGCATGTTCGTCTCCGACACACTGCTCGTGGCGGTCGAGGTGTTCCAGTCCGATGGCGTCTACCTGGGTTTCATCGGCAGGCAAGATCCTGAAGACAAGCGATCCGGATCCATGTTCCAGGCTCCCCACGGCCTCAAGATCGACGGCGACACTCTCTATGTCGTGGATCGCTTCGCCGGCCTGTTCGCTTTGCAGCTCCAAGACTGATACCACCCGGTATCCCATTCTTCCATTGACACGCCACCGCGAAGGATATGGCACCCTCTCACAAATCATATGGCACGCCGGTGCCATCGAAACACTTTTCACAATTGTCTAACGTGAGAGGTGAACAAAGTGAATCGACTCCACCTCACAGGGGCGAAAATGATGCGAGCGACCACTGTGCGCACTCCCACTCCTAGTTGGTCGTGGCTCAGGCGACTGGCTCTCCTCGGCGTGGTGGCGGCCATGGCGATGGTGGCGGGCATCGGGTACCAGGGAGCGAACGCGGAGAGCTCCCCACAGCTCAAGAACATGGCCGTCTCCGTCATGCCTGAGTACGACCAGCCGCGAGTGCTGGTCTCCTATCGCGGCGAGATGAACGATGATGTCTCTCTTCCGCTCGAGATGCAGCTTCGTCTTCCAGCCGACGCCAGCATCGAGCACGTCTGCTCGATCAGGCAGCCCGGCGAGGAGCACATTTGCCAGAAATATTCGGCGGATCAGGACGGCCAGTACTTGGCCCTCACCTGGGAAGCAGTCACGCCCATCATGTACGTGGAGTTCTACTACGGCTCTGTCTCGGGAGCGGGCGAGCGCTCCCTGGACTTCGACTTCTGGCCTCCCTACGAGGTAGACAACCTTGACCTGTTTGTCCTTGAGCCTGCCGAGGCTACGGACTTCTCCCTGTCGCCCGCGCCCACTGATTCCGTGGAGGAACAGGGGTTCCGCCATCACAGCTATAGCTTCCAGGACTTGCCGGTAGATGAGGCCGTGAGCGTTGAGATGACCTACGCGCGGCCGACGGGCCAACCATCAACACCAGCACGGGCCGCCGACACCACCGCTGCCGACGACAGCGGTGGCATTTCCCAGACCGTGATCCTTACCCTGGGCCTGGCTGGGGCCGCCGTCCTCGCCTTCGTGCTGTACAACGTCCTCGCCCGCCGCATTGGGATTCGTCTCTTCGCCGTTCCAGGGCGAAGGCCTGGGGACAGGGAAGGAGCCGCACGGGAGGACACGTTCTTCTGTAGGCAATGCGGCGGATCGGTCAGGCCGGAATTCGACTTCTGCCCTCGCTGTGGCCAGGAGGTCAGGAAACCCCCGAAGGAGCAAGGATGAGCGAGATGCGACCGTCTCGCTCTCAGGGCAGGGTAAACGGGGCGAGGCGATCTGAGACGGAGTTGACTTGTTGATGACGAGGTGCGACTGGCGATGACGCGCATGGATGATCACAGGCGGATCCAGGCGACGCCCGCAGGGCAGCGGGCGGGATGGTTGCGACGCAAGCGCTTTCTCATCGTCGGCCTGGTTGTGGCAATCGCTCTTGGGTATCTGGGGTTCACGGCGTTTGAGGGGGCCTCGATGTACTACCTGACCGTGGACGAACTCCTGGCCCGCAACGAAGCCGCCTATGGCGAGCGGGTCCGTGTCATGGGGAAGGTGGAAGAGGGCTCCGTCGTGAGGGACTCGGAGACGAATACCCTTCATTTCGCCGTGGCCGATGAAGATGGCACATCGCTGCCCGTGGTGCATTCGGGAGTGGTGCCGGACGCGTTCAAGCAGGGCGCCGATGTGGTGGTGGAAGGGAGCCTGACCCAGACCGGGACGTTTGAGGCCGACTCGCTGCTGGTGAAGTGTCCCAGCAAGTACGAGGCGGCGCCGGAGGATCAAGTCCGGGAGGGTGGTGGCTGAAATAGCTGACCTGGGCTACGCAGCGATCCTGACTGCCTTCGTCGTCGCCGTCTACGCAGCGGTCGCCGCCTTCGTCGGCTCGCGAGGGCGCATCCACGAGCTGTGGCTGAGCGCCCGCAACGCCGTGTTCGTTGTCTTCGCCTTGACCAGCGTTGCCTCGGCCGCCCTTGTCTACTCCTTCTTTGCCCGCGACTTCAGTATTCGATACGTGGCGGAGCATTCCAGTTCTGACCTGCCGCTGACGTACACCTTCGCCGGCTGGTGGGCGGGACAGGAAGGCTCACTGCTGTTCTGGGCGTGGGTCCTGTGTCTCCTGGCTGTGGTCGTTGTCCTCCAGGGAGAGAAGCGGCACCGGCAGCAGATTCCCTACGTTGTGGTCGTGATGATGGGCATCCTAGCGTACTTCCTGGGCGTCATCGCTTTCGCCGCCAATCCTTTGGAGAAGCTGCCACTGGCCCTGGCGGAGGGTGCCGGTCTGAACCCGCTGCTCCGCACATCCGACATGATCTCTCATCCCACGACGCTTCTCCTCGGTTACGCGATCTTCACCGTACCCTTCGCCTTTGCCATGGCCGCCCTCATCAGCGGGCGTCTGGACGATTGGTGGATCCGTTCCACCCGTCGCTGGACGCTGGTGGCCTGGCTGTTCCTGAGCTTGGGCAACCTGTTCGGCATGCTGTGGGCGTACCGGGTGCTGGGCTGGGGCGGCTACTGGTCCTGGGACCCGGTGGAGAACGCCGCCTTCATGCCCTGGCTCACCGGCACCGCCTTGCTGCATTCCGTGATGATCCAGCAGCGACGGGGGATGCTCAAGGTCTGGAACATGGCGCTCATCATCATCACCTTCTCCCTGTGCCTGTTCGGCACCACGGTGACGCGGAGCGGCATCCTCACTTCTGTTCACTCCTTTGCCGCAGGGTCTGTGGGACCGCTACTGCTGGCGCTTCTGGGTATTGTGTTGGTGGGATCTCTGGGCCTCCTGTGGATGCGCCTTCCCGGCCTGCGCAGCGAGCACCAATTGGACTCCATGGTCTCCCGGGAGGCCAGCTTCCTCGCCAACAACCTGCTGCTGGTGGGCGCGGCGTTCGCCGTGTTCTGGGGCACGATCTACCCTCTCGTTTCCGAGGCTGTGCGCGGCGTCAAGGTGACCGTAGGCCCCCCCTTCTACGAGCAAGTGGCTGGTCCCATCTTCCTGGCCCTAATCGTCCTCATCGGCGTCTGCTCCCTGATCGGCTGGCGGAAGGCGTCCGTGGAGAACCTGGTGCGCAACTTCCTTGTGCCGTCGATATTGGCAGTGGTGGTGGCCGCAAGTCTCTACCTGCTGGGTCTTAGGCCCATCTTGGCCGTGCTGGCCTTCGCGGCCCTCACTTTCGCGGCGAGCACGATCCTGCTGGAGTTCTATCGGGGCGTGCGCGCCCGCCACCGCCACGGCGACGGTTACCTTGTTGCCGTCCCCCGGCTCGTCTGGCGGCACAGGCCCCGCTACGGCGGCTACATCGTTCACCTGGGGATCATCCTCCTGGCGATGGGCATCATCGGCTCCCAGATGTTCTCCACCACTGCGGAGGCCACGCTGGCACCCGGCGAGAGCATGGAGATCCGTGGCTATACGCTCACCTTCAACGGGCTGGAGGCAACGAGCAGCCCCGATTCGGCGAAAGTGACGGGAGTGCTGGACGTTGCCCGCGGCGACAAGCATATCGGCACCATCGAGAGCAGCAAGCGAGCGGAAGGCCTGTCGCAGCAGATGGTCACAGACGTGGGGATCCGGACCACGCCGCGAGAGGATCTATACGTGGTCCTGACCGGCTTGACGGATGACCTGAGCGAGGCCACCTTCAGGGTGTTCATCAACCCCTTGATCATGTGGATCTGGGTCGGCGGCGGCGTCATCGTGGCGGGATCGCTGATCGCCTTCTGGCCGGATGCGCGGGAGGAGAGTCGTGTGCCCGCGCGGCGGAGGGTGCCTGTGGGAGAGGCGGAGACAAGTCGTGCTTAGGTGGATGCTCCCCGCAACCCTTCTCCTGGCCCTGATCCTGGTGGTCTGGCCTCAGGCCATGGCCGCCGATGAGCCGCCCACCGTGCACGAGGTGGCCAGCGAGCTGATCAGCCAGTGCGGCTCCGGCATGGTTCTGGCGGAACACGACTGCGGTGTCGCCCGGTCGATGAAGGCGACCATCCAGAGCCAAATAGACGCTGGCAAGACCAAGGAAGAGATCCTTGACCACTTCGTCTCCATCTACGGTGAGGAGGTGCTGGCTACGCCTCCGAAGAGCGGCTTCGGCCTAACGGCTTGGGTGACCCCCTTCCTGGCGGTCGGCGCGGGGGCAGCGGTCGTCGCCGCCATCATCTGGGGTTGGGCCAGGCGCCGGGCCGGCCCGCTCGGAGCTGAGGTGCCATCTGGCCCGTCCGACGGTCTCGACCCCTACGAGAGGCGCGTGGACGAGGATCTGCGTTCCTGGAGTGGGGAACTTCGATGACCCTTCTAGTAATCCTCCTGGTGATGCTGGCGGCCTTCACGGCGGTTGGCTGGCCCCTTATCAGGTCTGCCCGCGCCGCCGGACGCGAGCCTGATGAGGCCTCTCCCTTGAACGACCTGATCAGCCGGCGGGACGCCGCGTATCGGGCCATCAGAGAACTGGACTTCGAATACCACCTCGGAAACCTCTCGGAGTCCGACTATCGGGGACTGCGGAAGCGGTACCGTAGTGAAGCCGCAGCCATTCTCCGAGAGCTGGACACGGCCATGGCAGAGGTGGCCGCACATGAGTCTTCGCCGAGCGG
>CAYFYG010000141.1:0-1678 GCA_964347225.1 uncultured Dehalococcoidia bacterium
CAATCTTGCGACACGACCACACGCGCACTATTCTGGGCACATCCGACAGGCGAGTTCGCAAGTGCGCGGGATGGTGAGGGCGATTGTCACCGCGCGACTGGAGTAGCCCATGCTTCTTACCGGCGGGGAGATTGTCGCCGAGCAACTGGTTCGCCGCGGCGTTCCCTACCTGGCGGGCATCCCCGGCCACGGCTGTCTGGCCCTCCTCGACGCCTTCCAGTCGCGGCAGGACCAGATCGACGTCATCCAGGTCCGGCATGAGCAGAGCGCCGTCCACCTGGCCGACGGCTACTATCGGGTGAGCGGCCGGCCGCTGGCGGTCTTCACCTCGATCGGGCCGGGCGCGGCGAACACCGTGGTCGGCCTGGGCACCGCCTACGTCGACTCGACGGCCGCCCTGGTGCTGTGCGGCGATGTCCACACCCACATGTTCGGTCGGGGCGTGCTCCAGGAGGTGGAGCGGCACCACTGGGCGAACCTGGCCCGCGTCTTCGAGCCGGTGACGAAGCGCTACTGGCAGGTCAACCGAGTGGAGCAGCTCCCCGGGGTGATGAACCGCGCCTTCAGCGAGATGCTGGGCGGGCGGCGAGGGCCGGTGGCGATCTCGCTGCCGATGGACGTCCAGGCCCAGGCAGCCGAGGTGGAGCTGGCGCTGCCCGAGGACAGCGAATCGCGGGGCAGGACGGCCGCCGACCCCGAGGACGTCCGCAGGGCCGGCGAGCTACTGGTGGCGGCGGAGCGGCCGGTGATCCTGGCCGGTGGCGGCGTGCTGGCCGCCGAGGCGTCCGGGCCGCTGCGCGAGCTGGCGGAGCACCTGGGGGCGGCGGTGATCACCACGTTCGCGGGGAAGAGCGCGTTTCCTGAGGATCATCCGCTGTACGGCTGGCACGCGGGCTCCAAGGGGACGACCTGCGGCAACTACCTTGCCCGCAGCGCCGACGTCCTGCTGGCGGTGGGCTGCCGCTTCGCGGACGAGACGGCGTCGTCGTTCCGCCACGGGGTCAGTTTCTCGATCCCTCCCACGAGGCTGATCCAGGCCGACATCGACCCCGGCGAGATCGGCAAGAACTACCCGACGTCGGTGGGCCTGGTGGGCGACGCCCGCAGCGTGCTGGAGCAGCTCGTCGCCGAGATCGGCGAGCGGACGCCGAAACGGGAGTATGGCGGTACCCCATACTTCGAGGACATCCAGCGGGCGAAGGAAGACTGGCTGCGGGAGCTGAGCCCCTACCGCGACTCCGACCGCGTACCCGTCACCATCTCCCGCTTCATCAAGGAGTTGCGGGCCACTCTTGAGCGAGACGCCATAGTGGTCACGTCCGCCGGGCACCCGCAGGCGCAGGTGCTCCAGGAGTTCGCGTTCTACGAGCCGCGCAGCAGCGTCACTTCGGCCGGCTTCTCGACGATGGGCTTCACCCTGCCCGCCGCCATGGGATCGAAGCTGGCCGCTCCCGATCGGCAGGTGGTCGGCGTGGTGGGGGACGGCGACTTCATGATGACGATGCAAGAGCTGGCGACGGCTGTCCAGTACAACGTGCCCGTGGTCATGGCCGTGCTCAACAACTTCGGGTGGCAGTCCATCCGCGACCTCCAAATCTCGGCCTTCGGGCCGGAGCGAGTGCTGGCTACGGAGTTCCTGCGCGAGGGCGAGCCCTACAGCCCCAACTTCTGCGATATC
>CAYFYG010000142.1:0-2130 GCA_964347225.1 uncultured Dehalococcoidia bacterium
GGCGGACTCCTCGATGGCGATGATGCGGCGGGCGTGGGGCGCCAGGGCGACCGCGAACGTGCCCACGCCAGCGTAGGCATCCAGCAGCAGCTCCCCCTCGGTGAGACGGAGCCGCTGCCGCACGAGGTCGACGAGCTTTTCGGCCTGAGGGGTGTTGGTCTGAAAGAAGGAAGCACCGGATATGCGGAAGCGGCCGCCCGCCAGCTCCTCGTGGTAGTAGCGCTGGCCGGACGGCAGGGACGGATCGATGCCGGCGAGATCCGGATGGATGAGGGCCTCGCCGGTGTTGACTCCGTAGCGGATGGCCACCTGGTGGAGGCCGGCGCACTTCCCCTGGAGGCTGGCGAGCGTCTCGTTGACCCAGGGGTGCATGATGAGGCACCTGTCGATGCGGAGGAATCGCCGGCCATGGCGGGAGACGAAGCCGAGCTCGCCCCCGCGGTTGACCGAGAAGCGAGCATGGTTGCGGTAGGCCCAGGGATCGTCGGCGCCGAGAGTTGGCGAGACGGGTGAGTCCTCGAACTTGCCGATGCGTCGGAGCTGCTCACGGACGATGTACGCCTTGAGCTCGAGTTGCCGGGGGTAGGCGATGTGCTGCCACTGGCAGCCGCCGCAGGCGCCGAAGTACGGACAGGACGGGTCGACGCGGTGATCATCAGGAGAGAGCACCTCTACGACGCGGCCGATGGCGACGCCCTTGCGCTCGCGGTCGACCTCGACGATGGCGTCCTCGCCGGGGATGCCGTAGTCGGCGAAGACGACCGTGCCGTCGTGGCGGGCCAGGGCACCGCCCTCGTAGGCGATGTCCTCCAGGGTGAGGCTAACGCGGTAGGGCTGTATACGGCTCTGGCGGCGCTTGCGTCGGGACATAGATTCGAGACCAGTTTATAGGGGGGTGGGGGAGAAGCCAAGGGCGGGTCTGGCGCGTTGTACCGAGTGATGGAACGAGTGGGTTGGCCGTGATATAATGCGCGAAAGTTTGTTCCATAGTAGCAAGGGCAGGTGGCGATGGAGGGAGAGCTAGTCGTTCTTGCCGGCGTCGTGGCCGGCATTTGGGGGCTGTTGCTGTGGCTCAGCATAGTGGTCTGGGTCTACCGTGACATCCGCGACCGCACCCGTGATTCGTCGCTCCAGGTTCTCGCATTGTTCGTGGTGCTGATGTTCTTCCCCGGGTTCAACCTACCGGGGCTGTCGCTGTACCTTCTGATGCGCCCGCGGGACACGCTCGAGGAGGCGTACGCCCGTTCCCTGGAGGAGGAAGCGCTGCTTCGGGAACTGGGGGACGAGGGGTCTTGTCCGTCGTGCCGGAGGCTGGTGGACAAGGACTTCCAGTTCTGCCCATCATGTCAGACACAGCTCAAGGACCAGTGCGCGAAATGCGAGCGGCTGTTGAGCTTTTCATGGGTAGCCTGCCCGTCCTGCGGGACGCCGCGGCCGGGGGCGATCTCCGCCGAGCAACCAGCCCCGGCCCAGGTTCCCGGCACGGAGCCGATGCAAACGAACGAAGAAGCCGTTGAAGCTTCTCCGGCGGCCCAAGAGGTGGAGGCCAGCCGCTTCCGGCACTAGGCTTCGGAAGCGCGACGCAAAGGGCGGACGGGAACGGTTCCCGTCCGCTCCGTTTTCGCCCTAGTCCAGGGACGAGATGTCGAGCTCGCCCGCCAGTTGTCTGACGCGCTCCACCTTGGCCTGACCGGAGAAGGGCGTGGCGGCGTAAAGGGCCTCCAGCCGCTGGACGGCAGTCACGGTATCGCAGGCGGTGCGAAGGATGGGGATCTGCTCCTCCTCGGCTCGGTCCTCCACGTAGGAGACTAGCGGCAGACCGCCGGTGACGATGAGGCAGGGCACGCCAGCGTTCAGGGCACCCAGCTGCTGGTCCGGCCTATCGGCGCGGACGATGACGGCGTTGGGGGCGTGTCGGGCGAAGTAGCCCTGAGCCGGGTCGGCGCTGATGGAAGAGATGATGGGGCGGTCGATGACGTCCTCACGGGTGCCGTCCGGGAAGATCGCCTCGACCTCGAGCGCCTCGGCTATGGCGCCGAGGGAAGGGGCCGCCAGGGTCCGATCCTCCGGGATGAGGGCGATGAGTGGAGCCCCTGCGTCCCGGGCGGCCGCCTGGGTGGCCTGGAGGCG
>CAYFYG010000143.1:0-1518 GCA_964347225.1 uncultured Dehalococcoidia bacterium
GGTCCACCTGACCTCGCCCGTGTCGCGGTCGCGACCCTCGAACACGTCTTCGGCCCCCGAGGTCGCCTTCCACTCCGTCGCCATGTCGAGCAGGTTCACGAAGAAGTCGTTGGTCAGCGGCTCAGGTCGGTAGGTGAAGACGCCGTGCTGGGACCCTGCGACGTTGGCATTCAGGGCACGCATGCCGCCCAGAAGCACCATCATCTCGGGAACGGACAGCTTCAGCATGAACGCCTTGTCGACCAGCAGGTGCTCCGCCGCCAGACGGTTGCCCTTCTGGAGGTAGTTCCTGAAGCCGTCGGCCTTCGGCTCAAGCGCAGCGAACGACTCGACGTCGGTCTGCTCCTGCGATGCGTCGGTGCGCCCCGGTGTGAAGGGGACCTGCACGTCATATCCGGCCCGCTTCGCAGCCGCCTCGACGGCTGCACAGCCGCCCAGCACGATCAGGTCGGCAAGCGAGACCTTCTTCCCGCCTGTCTGCGAGCCGTTGAATTCCTGGCGGATCCCCTCCAGGGTCTCCAGCACCCCCGATACGCCGGAGGTCACATTGACATCCCATCCAGCCTGCGGTGCCAGGCGGATCCGGGCCCCGTTCGCGCCACCGCGCTTGTCGGTGTCGCGGTAGGTCGAGGCCGACGCCCAGGCCGTCGAGACCAGCTGGCAAGTGGACAAGCCGGAGTCGAGGATCTTCGCCTTGAGCGTCCCGACGTCCGCGTCGTCGATCAGTTCATGGTCGACCGCGGGGACCGGGTCCTGCCACAGCAGCTGCTCGTCGGGAACCCACGGGCCCAGGTAGCGGGCGACGGGACCCATGTCACGGTGCAACAGCTTGAACCACGCCCGGGCGAAGGCGTCGGCGAACTCGTCCGGGTTCTCGTAGAACCGCTTCGAGATCTTCTTGTAGATAGGATCCACGATCATCGAGAGGTCCGTCGTCGCCATCATCGGCGCGTACTTCTTCGACGGGTCCTGGGCATCGGGCACGAGGTCCTCGTCCTCGACGTCCTTCGGCGTCCACTGGTGCGCACCCGCCGGGCTTTTCGTTAGCTCCCACTCGTATTTGAACAGCATCTCGAAATAGCCGTTGTCCCACCGGATCGGGGCGGGCGTCCAAGAACCCTCCAAGCCGCGGGTGATGGTGTGGCTGCCCAGGCCGCTGCCGAAGTTGCTGGTCCACCCTAGGCCCTGCTCGACGATCCCTGCACCCTCGGGCTCGGGACCGACGTACTCGTCGGGATCGGCCGCGCCGTGGGCCTTGCCGAACGTGTGGCCGCCGGCGATGAGGGCGACGGTCTCCTCGTCGTTCATCGCCATGCGGCCGAACGTCTCCCGAATATCGCGAGCGGCAGCCATCGGGTCCGGGTTGCCGTTCGGCCCCTCCGGGTTGACGTAGATCAGACCCATCTGAACCGCGCCGAGCGGACTCGCCAGCTCCCGGTCGCCGCTGTAGCGCTCGTCGCCCAGCCAGGTGGTCTCGGGGCCCCAGTAGACGTCCTCCTCCGGCGCCCAGATGTCCTC
>CAYFYG010000144.1:0-4221 GCA_964347225.1 uncultured Dehalococcoidia bacterium
CCGCCCCTTCCAGCGAGCGGGGTGCCCCGAAGCTGCGCAGGAAATCGCTGCCCGTGCCCGCTGGGATCACCCCTAGGGCCACCCCTGACGGTACTGTCCCGTCCTCGCCGATGAGGCCGTTCACCACCTCGTTCGTTGTGCCATCACCACCCACGGCAACGACCACCTCGTACCGCCCCACAGCGTCACCCGCCAGCCGCGTCGCGTCCCCCGCCGACTCAGTGAAGGCAGCACGGAAGGGCGGGAGGATCGCGCGCAGCCGCCTCTCCATCTCGGGCCACTTTCGACTTGCCGATCCACCACCGGAGCGCGGGTTAATTATGAGCAGGTGACCCGCGCTCACTCCTCCGCCTCCCCGGCGGAGGTCTCGGCCTGAGAACGGAAAGCCATCATGCGAGCGACCGCCTCCCGATAGGCGGCTACCTGGCGGTCGCTCTCCTTACGGCTCCAGCCCAGGACGCGCCCCATGAGTCGTGCCGCCCCGTCTGTCACCGCTCTTCCCGCCTCTTCGCCGAACAGCATTAGATCGGCCCGGCGCCGCATGAAGTCCTCAAGAGTCACAGCCATCTCCTGGCGCGCGGCGTGGGTCGCTTCGACGGCAAGAACCGCGCAGCCGGGGCCCAGCGGCTCGAGCAGATCGGGCTCCCGGACGGCATGGCTCAGCACCCGCACGTGCTCCGTCCCGAACACGCTCACCAGCCGCTTGGCAGCCCCCTCCGGTATCTCCCATCCCTCGCGCAGGGCCGCCACCGCATCCTCTTCATATCGCGGAAAGTCGGCAGCCCCACCGCCAGGCAGCGGCACGCGCGCGGTCCGGCACCGCGCCGGTCGCTTTGAAAAGCCGACACCGTTACGCTCGATGACATGATCCACCAAGTGCTCGGCCATGGCGCGGAAGGTCGTGAGCTTGCCGCCGCAGATCGTGTACAGCCCCGGAGGCCCGTCCACGATGTCGTAGTCGCGCGGTACGCTGGAGGGGGCGCCCTCCTCGCGGATCAGCGGCCGCACACCGGCCCAGGTCGACACCACGTCTGACACCGACAGGCCTGTCGTGAAGGTGCCGTTGGCAGCTTCCAGCACGTAGGCCACGTCCTCGTAATCGGCTTCCACGCCGCTGGGATCACCGGCGAAGTCCGTGTCGGTCGTGCCGATGTACGTGTACTCGCCGCGGGGCATAGCGAAGAGGTCGCGTCCGCTCCATCCGAAGGCGACGACACCGTTGATGGCGAGCCGACTCCGGGGCACCACCAGGTGGATGCCCTTGGTGGGCCGGAGAAGGCTGGATGCCCCCGCCAGCGCCCGCACCTGGTCCGTCCAAGGGCCGGCGGCGCTCACTACTGCCCGGCCACTGACGGTGCCCTCGCCGCCACTGACCAGATCACGGTAGTGCACGCCGGCGATGCGTTTGCCCGTCTTCTCCAGACCCGTCGCCTCCACATAGTTCACGGCCGCGGCCCCCAGCCTGACCGCAGACAGAGCCACGTTCAGGGTGAGACGGGCATCGTCCGTTACGGCATCGAAGTAGCGGTACGCCACCTGCAGACCGTCCCCGCGCAGCTGGGGCTCGGCCTCCAGCGTCTTCTCGGGCGACAGCGCGCGGTGCCGGCCGATGCCCAGGCCGCCTGCCAGCAACTCATACCCGACCAGGCCAAATCGGAGCGGCAAAGGCCTGTGGTGACTTTCCGGATAGAGGGGCAGCACGAAGGGCGCCGCCCGCGCCAGGTGAGGGGCCAGCCGCAGCAACAGGCCACGCTCCCGCAGCGCCTCGCGGACCAACCGCATCTGCCCGTGGCGTAGGTAGCGCAGGCCTCCGTGAATAAGCCGCGACGACCGCCCGCTGGTGCCCGACGCAAAGTCCCCCTTTTCGACGAGGGCGACGGAGAGGCCACGCATCGCGGCGTCGCGTGCGATACCAGCCCCCGTGATCCCGCCGCCAATCACCGCTATGTCAAACGTCTCGTCCCCCAGGCGCTTCAGCAGCGCCGCGCGGCTAACGTCGGCAACAGGCGGACTGACTGATGGCGACCTCCTAAGCATCTACATCCTCCGTGCCCGTCGTGGGCGGACTCCCGTTCGTCGAAAGCTCAGGTATCAGCTTGCCGGGGTTCATGACGCACCCCGGGTCCAGCGCTGACTTGAGAGCTGCAAGCCATCGCGCGCCAGACGGCCCCAGATAGGCCTCCATCCACAACCGGTGATCGCTTCCGATTCCGTGGTGGTGGCTCAGAGCGCCTCTCTGGCCGATGATCGCCTCTGTGGCGGCCACCTTCACCCGCTCCCACTGCTCGATCTCGCCGCCGCGCTCCTGGGGCGCCAGGAAAGTGTAGTAGATGGAGCCGCCGTCGCTGTAGGAGTGCGAGAGGTGGGCCATCACCGCCCCACGCTCGCCCAGGGCGTCGCCGACGGCCTCTCGGACAGCCGCGTAGAGCGAGAGGTATCGATCCCATGTGGTGGCTGTCTCCAGCGTATCGACCATGATCCCGTGATCCAGGAGGAGATCCCGCAGGTACGGTCCGTCATAGCGAGATCGCTCCCACGCCCGTCCCGGGCTCCGGCCCAGCGACTGCCCGCCGTGGCGCCGCAAGATCGGTCTCGCCTCCGCCCACCCGTGCTTGACGGCCACCTCCTGCCCCTCGAAACCCAGGATCATGATAGATGCCGACTCCAGATCCAGTCCTTTCCGAGAAAGGTACCAGAGGCCCGCCCGCTCCACGGCCGCCGCCAGGCCGTGCCGCGCCGGTCGCATGGCCAGGCTGGACGCAGTTTCCGGCTCGTCCGATAGGCGGAGGACGGCTGGCTCCAGGCCAGCCTGCATCAGCTCGCGGGCGGCGGCCACCCCCTCCGCGAAGTCGTGGAAGAGATAACCCTTGTAGTCCTGATACGGAGGCAATGGCGCCAGGCGCAGGGTCGCCTCAGTAATGACCCCTACCGTGCCCTCGGAGCCGGCGATGAGCTGCACCAGATCAGGGCCGGCCGCGGCCGCCGGCACGGCGGGCGTGGTCAGCAACCCCTCGGGGTAGGCCAGGCGCAGCCCCTGCACCCGCTCCTCTATCTTCCCGTACAGAGTGGACTTCTGGCCCGCGGAGCGAGTGGCGATCCAGCCTCCTACGGTGGAGTACTCGAATGACTGGGGAAAATGGCCAAGCGTGAAGCCCGCGGCGTTCAACTGGCGTTCCAGATCCGGGCCGGCGATTCCCGCCTCCACCCTCGCCGTCCCCGACTCGCGGTCGATGCCCACGACGCGGGCCATCTCCCCAAGATCCAGCGTCAGGGCCGGCCCTTCGCCCGCTGGCTCTACACCCCCCACCACCGATGTGCCGCCGCCGAACGGAATCACGGCGATGCCCTCCCGCGCCGCTAGCTCCACCACCGCCTTCGCCTGCTCCTCGTTCCGGGGCCACACCACCACGTCCGTGGGGTTGGATACCTCGCCCCTCCGGATCCGCACCGCGTCCTTGTACCCCTTCCCCAAGCTCCGCACCGCCCGCTCGGGGCCCTCCGTGGACACGCCTCCCTCGCCCACGACCCCCGCCAGCGCCGACACCACCGCCGCCGTCAGCCGCGACGGCCGCAGTTCCACCCCCTCCAGCGACTCCAAGCGACTGCAGGGCCCCGTCGGGCCCAGACGCATATGGAGGTAGCTCCAGAACCGCTCCGGATCCGGCAAGTGAAATTCCTTGCCCTCTTCCCCCCAGCCCCACCACTTGCACGGTGCCCTTCCCTCGTGCCCGCGTCCGCTCTTCTCACTCTGCATAGCGACCTACACTTCCTGCAGGTACTCTAGCTCTCCGCTCCTGTCGTGTCTATCGGGAAAGATCGCGGATCTCGCGGCATTCTCCCCCACGCTGCTTCCGTCGCCGCCGCTCCCCCAGCCCTCCAATCCCTCAATGCTACCAGCATCGCCCGTCCCTCACGCGATCCCACCCTAGACACACCCTCTGCCCACCGCTAGACTGAACGCGGTCACTTGCCCATAGTGTCCACGATACCGTCCCGCCAACATTCGCAGTGAGGTGACCCATGAAAGTCCACGAATACCAAGCCAAAGAAGTCCTCGCCCGCTACGGCGTGCCCGTGCCCAATGGCCGCGTAGCCGCCTCCGCCGACGAGGCCTCCGCCATCGCCGCTGAACTCGGCACCCCTGTCGCCGTCAAGGCCCAGATCCACGCCGGCGGCCGCGGCAAGGGCGGCGGCATCAAGCTCGCCGACACGCCCGACCAG